>NZ_QTXV01000002.1:0-182918 GCF_003461825.1 Prevotella sp. AM42-24
CCTTATTGCAAGCAATAGATATAGAGAGTAATATGACAATATAGATATACAACAATACAGTAATATGCCAATACGTCAATATAGATATAAACAAAGATATAGGATGCCGTACTCTTTCCGAGTGGTCTTATAGACCATGTGGCAGAGGCAGAAAGTAAGCCTCCTTCTCTCAGTGAAGCATGGACAACAATCAGCTTCTGAGAAAAAGAACGAGCCTTACTTTCTGATGGCAGCCCAGAAAGTGTGCTGCATCCGTAGTATGTATGGGGTGTTGTTCGCAACGCCCCTGAAAAATGTTCGACCTCTCTCCCTTGCTGCTCTGGAGTGAAGAGAAGCTTTGCTCCTGGGCAGTTTCGCCATGTTTGCGGAATACACAGCAACGCCGTGCATAGAGAGAACTGGCGAAAGGGGATAATACACGCATAGATATATTCCATATGACACTTATATAGAATAATATTCTTTCCTATAAAGATTCTTATTACTATATATGTATTCTTTCTATACAATAACGTGTAATTATAGATAATGGTCATTCGACCATACGACTATAGGTTTGAGTTTGCCCTTTATCAACATTCTCTATCTTGATAAGAACCATTGCTCGTGATGGAATCGTGCTTGGAAGTTCTTTCATCAGTTTATCTATTATTTCGTCCACGTTGTTAAAGCCAACATCAGTGAACTCGCTGACTTTCCTTCCTCGATAAAAAATAGAACCTTTCATCATCTGACGGAACGAGAAGCGTTCAAAGACGTTGTCATTGTCCTTTGAATAGTCTCTTGATTTGTCTTCGGTGAAGAAAATCTTCTCCAAGACTTTCTCGTTCAATGCCCAAGCAGGAGAGAAGTCAATCTTGACGTAAGTTCTCGTTATGCGATGGCGGTCTGAGTGGTTCATGGCAAAGCCAACCTCGTCAATAGACGCTCCACATTCATTCTGGGCTACCGTAGCCCACGTATGACGGAACGTATATACACAATATGCCTTGTTGTGAGCGATGCCAAGGCTTTTCTCACAGATTTGCCGTATGCCACAGTTGATGTTTGCCCCAAAGCTGTCGCTACTGGTCATACGCTTGTGGAAGTCGAATAGATAAGGCGAGTTGGTCTTATCAAGATACTTGTTGAATATAGGTTGCAATATACCGGGTACCTTCATTTCTATGTAGGCGTTATCTCTTCTGAACTTGCGAGTCTTGGCTCGCTCGTAGCCTATGATGCCATCATGGTAGTTTTCCTTTTTCAGATTGAATATGTCAACCGTATTCATTCCTGCAAGACAGAGTACCATCATTGCAACATCATGTCCAAGCTCCGCCAAGGGCTTGGTGCGATCGGAAGGTGGGAGAGGAGCAGCAAAGAAAGCTCGGCACTCTTCCATGGTTATGGCTCTCTTCTCTGGTGTGTCCGACTTTGGAATTTTCACTTTCAACCACGGATTTGTTGTTATTCGCATGATACCATTGTCATAGTCGTTGAAATCAAGCAACCCCTGCCTGAATATCTGACGGACACACACCGGGTACATCTCCTTGGCTCTTGCTGTTGTGGCAAGAGACTTTATCCATCCATTGATGAACTTGGATGTGAGTTGCGAGAACATGACCTTGTTGGAACCTGCATAGCGTTCCAAATGTTGGTAGGCGAGTTCATAGTTCCTCGCATTGCGCTCCTGCCCATTGTTGTATAGGTTTGCATGGTATTGTCTTGCATAGTCTGAGAAACAGATATCGGCTGTGCCACTTTCAAGGTAGGCGATGACATCATCGACACTCCATGAGCGGATGGGCTGCTTGTTGAGCATATCGGCGAAATGGGCTATCTTGACGGTACAGGCTTCGAGGACAAAAGGATCCTTGACCTCATGGTTCTTTTTGTCCACCGATTTTGTTTCTACGATTTTGTCTGTTTTCAAATATTTCACCTTGCGGTTGTGGGTTACACGAATGTAAACAGGCCAAAATCCATCCGTCCGCTGAAATCTTGCTATAATCTTAAATGTTGCCATAATTATTTTGTAAACACGTTGTAAACATTACTTTTAAATATTAGAAACATATTGTAAACATCCATCATCATTTGTAGCATTTCAGTGGTACTTCCGCTAAAAACGAATTAAGTGGAAAGTCCTCTGTTACAAGGACTTTCCACTTAATTTATTGAGAGTCAAATATTTGCTATTATTCCTCTACAGCAGCTTGGGCGGCAGCAAGTCTGGCGATAGGCACACGGAATGGAGAGCATGAAGCATAGTTCATGCCAACCTTTGCACAGAACTTAACTGATGAAGGCTCACCACCATGCTCACCGCAGATACCAGTACGAAGATTAGGACGGGTAGCACGACCATTCTCAACAGCCATCTTGATGAGCTGACCAACACCCTCCTGGTCGAGAACCTGGAATGGATCCACCTTCAAGATCTTCTTCTCCATGTATGCAGGGAGGAATGAAGCGATGTCGTCACGAGAATAACCGAAGGTCATCTGTGTCAAGTCGTTAGTACCGAATGAGAAGTACTGAGCCTCCTCTGCTATCTGACCTGCTGTAAGCGCTGCACGAGGAATCTCAATCATTGTACCAATCTCGAACTCAACCTCTACACCGTACTCGATGAATACTTCCTTAGAAGTAGCGAGAATAATGGCCTTCTGCTGCTTGAGCTCCTGAACTGTACCGATGAGAGGAACCATGATTTCTGGGCATGGATGGAATCCTTCCTTCTTCAACTCACAAGCTGCACCAAGGATGGCGCGAGTCTGCATGGCTGTGATCTCAGGGAATGTGATACCGAGACGGCAACCACGATGACCGAGCATTGGGTTGTTCTCTGCCAAAGAATTCACACGCTTCTTGATTTCCTCTACGCTTACGCCCATTTCCTTAGCCATGGTCTCCTGACCAGCCAAATCGTGAGGTACGAACTCGTGGAGAGGTGGGTCGAGCAAGCGGATGTTCACGTGGCAACCATCCATAGCCTTGAGGATGCCGTAGAAGTCAGCCTTCTGATATGGGAGGAGCTTGGCAAGTGCTTTTTCACGACCCTCTACAGAATCTGCCAAAATCATCTCGCGCATCGCAACAATCTTCTGATCATCAAAGAACATGTGCTCTGTACGTGTCAATCCGATACCCTTGGCACCGAATGCACGAGCTACCTCTGCATCATGAGGAGTATCCGCATTGGTACGGATTTCCATTTTGGTATATTTATCGCAGAGATCCATCAGTTCCTTGAAGTCACCAGAAAGCTCTGCAGCCTTTGTCTCAATCTGACCAGCATAAACCTGACCTGTAGAACCATTCAAAGAGATGAAATCACCCTCCTTGTAAACTACACCTTCGATTTCAACGGTCTTAGCCTTATAATCTACATTGATAGAGCCTGCACCAGATACACAGCACTTACCCATACCACGAGCAACCACGGCAGCGTGGGAAGTCATACCACCACGAGCGGTAAGAATACCCTCAGCAGCAGACATACCAGCGAGGTCTTCAGGAGAAGTCTCGATACGAACCATGATGACCTTCTTGCCATCCTCATGCCATTCCTGAGCATCGTCTGCGTGGAATACGATCTGACCACAAGCAGCACCAGGAGAAGCAGGAAGACCCTGTGTGATGACCTTAGCCTTAGAGAGCGCCAACTTATCGAATACAGGGTGCAACAATTCATCAAGTTTCTGTGGCTCACAACGGAGGATAGCAGTCTTCTCGTCGATCATACCCTCGTGAAGAAGATCCATAGCAATCTTCACCATCGCAGTACCTGTACGCTTACCGTTACGAGTCTGGAGGAACCAGAGTTTACCTTCCTGTACGGTGAACTCCATATCCTGCATATCATGATAGTGGTTCTCCAACTTATTCTGCAGCGCATCCAGCTCCTTGTAAAGTTCAGGCATAGCCTCTTCCATAGAAGGATATTTAGCAACACGCTCCTCCTCAGAGATGCCTGCACGCTCAGCCCAGCGCTGAGAACCAATCTTAGTAATCTGCTGTGGAGTACGGATACCGGCTACCACGTCCTCACCCTGTGCATTGATGAGATACTCACCATTGAAGAGATTCTCGCCATTACCAGCATCGCGAGAGAAGCAAACACCAGTAGCAGAAGTATCACCCATATTACCGAATACCATCGCCATCACAGACACGGCTGTACCCCACTCTGCAGGAATGCCTTCCATCTTGCGATAGAGAATAGCACGCTCATTCATCCAACTATCGAATACTGCGCAGATGGCACCCCAAAGCTGATCCATAGGATTGTCAGGGAAATCCTTGCCAGTCTGCTGCTTGATAGCCGACTTGAATGCCTTGACAAGTTGCTTCAATTCATCTACAGACATTTCATTGTCCAGTGTGATACCGCGCTGCTTCTTCACCTCCATGATGATAGCCTCGAATGGGTCGATATCTTCCTTGTTGACAGGCTTCATGCCGAGCACCACGTCGCCATACATCTGTACAAAACGACGATAGCTGTCATAAGCAAAGCGCTCGTTACCCGTTTTACGAGCCAAGCCCTCTACTACCTCATCATTCAAACCGAGGTTGAGGATGGTATCCATCATACCTGGCATAGAAGCACGAGCACCGGAACGTACACTAACTAAAAGAGGATTTTCCACATCTCCAAACTTTGAGTTCATCAAAGTTTCAATATGCTGAACAGCTTTCTCAACTTCATCTTTGAGAAGCGCTACTACATCTTCCTTGCCTTTTTCAAAGTATTCGTTGCACACATCTGTGGTAATTGTAAATCCTGGAGGTACAGGTACACCAATAAGATTCATTTCCGCCAAGTTGGCACCCTTACCACCGAGCAAGTTTCTCATGTCGGCCTTGCCCTCAGCCTTACCATTACCGAAAGTATAAACTCTTTTTACGTCCATAATCGAATAGGTTCTAATTTATCAGTTATTGTTATTAAATTTTGTGATGCAAAAATACGATTAAAAATCGGTTCCACCAAACTTTTTACCATCTTTTTGCAATCTCGACATTACATTTTTAATTGTTTACGTACACACCATCTGCCGATAATAATTTATAAGCAAATTTGCTATTATTTTTACAAATCAACATATACCTTATTATATAAAAGGGAGAAACTTGATAATATATAGAAAAGAAGCACTTCTTTATCAAAAAAACAGAGAATCGCTACCACAGATGATTCTTTTTCGTTCCAGTTTTCATACATCTTACAAATTACTTTGGAAAAATTTTCATTTTTTACAAAAAAGTAGTATCTTTGCACTCAAAAATTTAAATATCAATCATGGGAAGAAAACGTAAACCGTTACCATTCATAGAAAATGTTACCATCGAAGCTGTGGCTGCTGAAGGAAAATGCATCACACGCGTCGATGATCAAGTCATCTTCGTACCTTTCTGTGTACCTGGAGATGTGGTAGATTTACAAGTAGTTAAGAAGAAGCATAAATACTGCGAGGCGAAAGTTGTCAGATTCATCAAGAAGAGCGACGTTCGCCAGGAACCGATGTGCGAGCATTTCGGTATCTGCGGCGGTTGCAAATGGCAGAACCTGCCATACGAAGAGCAAATCAAGGCAAAGCAGAAACAGGTGGAAGACCAGCTCACCCGCATCGGCAAGATTGAGCTTCCTGAGTTCCGTCCTATCATGGGCAGCGTGAAGACACAGGAGTATCGTAACAAGATAGAATTCGGATGCAGCAACAAGCGATGGTTTACTGCAGAAGAACTCGCACAACTTCCTCAGAAAGAAGATGATACGGTATCTTCATTAAAGGAACGCCACGCACAGAATGCCATCGGCTTTCATATCACCGGGGCCTTCGACAAGATATATCCTATCAAGAAATGCTGGCTGATGGACGACCTCTGCAATGAGATTCGCAACTACGTATTCGAGTATGCAGATTCTCACGACTATACTTTCTACGATCTGCGTGAGCAACATGGATTGTTGAGAGACATGATGATACGTAACTCCAACACAGGCGAATGGATGCTTGTATTCCAATTCCATTACGATGAAGAAGGTGACGAGCAGAGAGCGCAGGAATTGATGCAGCAAGTGGCTGACAGATTCCCGCAAATTACATCGCTCATGTATGTAAATAACCAGAAGGGCAACGATACCTTCAATGATTTGGAACTGAGTCTTTTCAAGGGCAACGACCATATCTTTGAATTGATGGAAGACCTGAAGTTCAAGGTTGATCCTAAGAGTTTCTATCAGACCAATACCGAGCAGGCTTACCACCTCTACTGCGTAGCGCGTGAATTTGCCAATCTCACAAGCAACGAGCTGGTTTACGACCTCTATACCGGTACTGGAACCATTGCCAATTTCGTGGCACACAAGGCTAAAAAAGTGATCGGTATCGAATACGTGCCAGAAGCTATCGAGGATGCAAAGGTGAACTCTCAGGTAAACCAGATAGAAAACACATTATTCTATGCTGGAGACATGAAGGATATCCTGACCAATGATTTCATCAGACAGCATGGCCGTCCTGATGTCATCATCACCGACCCTCCACGTGCTGGTATGCATCCTGATGTCATCAATGTGATTCTGAATGCAGCACCAGGTCGCATCGTGTATGTAAGCTGCAATCCTGCCACACAGGCACGCGACCTCCAGCTGATGGACGATTACTACAAAGTGGCTGCGGTTCAGCCTGTGGATATGTTCCCTCACACTCCTCACGTAGAAAACGTAGTGCTTCTCGAAAAGCGCTGCGAAACGGAGATCAAGCAGAAATTGAAGGAACACAAAGAACGCGAGAAGGCTGCTGCTGAAGCCAAAGCTGCCAAGGAAGCTGAGAAGCTCGCCCTCCAGGCAGCTCAAGCAGAGGACCTGACTGCCGAGGAACTCGCAGCTAAAAAATAAACCTTAAAACATAATAGAAAATGAAGATGAAGAATAGTATCATCATGGCGCTGATGACTATGGCGGTAACCACAGCGGGCGCGCAAGACAAGAAAACCATCGAGTTGCCAGCATGGCTCAACAACGTCAAGTTGTCGGGCTATGGCATGACTCAATATCAGTATAGCGGACAGAAGGGAAAGAAATCCAATTCCTTCAACATCCGCATGGGACGTATCGCCCTTGAAGGACGTATCGCCAACGATTTCTACTGGAAAACGCAAATCCAGTTTAATGGCAATACTTCCGACCTGGGCAGCAGTCCAAGAATGGTAGATTTGTTTGCCGAATGGCAGAAATACAATTATTTCAAGGTAAAAATTGGTCAGTTCAAGAATCCATTTACCTTTGAAAATCCGATGCACCCTATCGATCAGGGATTCATGGGATATTCTCAGAACGTAAGCAAGTTGGCTGGCTTTAGCGACCGCTCTGGCAAGCATGCATCCAACGGCCGTGATATCGGTCTGCAGTTGCAAGGCGATTTCCTCAAAAACGCTAATGGCCGCAACCTGCTGCACTATCAGATAGGTGTATTCAACGGACAAGGCATCAATGCCAAGGACGTAGATAACCAGAAGAACGTGATTGGTGGTGTATGGGTAATGCCTGTGGCAGGAATGCGCATCGGAGCTTTCGGCTGGACGGGGTCTTATGCAAGAAAGGGAAACTGGAATGACGATGAACAGGGAAATATCATTTATAAGAAGGATGCTGCCGGAAACCCGGTTCTTGACAATGAAAGGAAACCAGAAAAGGAGACATTCAGCGGTGTTCGTAAACTCAGCCAGAACCGATATGCTTTCTCATTCGAATACAAGACCAACGACTGGACCGTCCGTTCTGAATATATTCATTCTACAGGTATGGCGTTTGCTAAAAGCATAACCAATCATGGGGATGCAGCCTCTAAAGATTGCAATCTTAACAAAGAAATTGGCAATAAGGCACAGGGTGTATATGGTCTTGTCATCGCACCTATCGTGAGCAAGAAACTCTATGCAAAGGCTCGCTACGATATGTACGAGGCTAACGGCAAGACTGACATGATGAGAACCCAATACGAAGTCGGTCTGAACTATCATATCAACAAGAACTTCACCATTCTGTCAGAATATGCGTTTGTCAACGACCGCGCAAGCGCAGACCACAATTATTCTATGGCAGACGTGGAAGTTTGTTTCAGATTCTAATATATACTAAGCATAAGGAGAGATACTCATGGAAACAGAGGAAAGACATCATCACCACCATCACAGAGATGGAAGTGAACAAAGAAGTAGTGGACACAAGGAACATTACAGTCGCAGAGCAGGACACAATCGTCATACGAGATCACAGATTAGGAGAAGAATCATAGGAAGACTCCTATTCACTTTTCTTTGTCTGATAGCTCTTGCCATCATTCTTTTCATCATTTATGACCATTATTTCGGGGCATTTTAAGGCATTTCATGAGATAAAAAGCTATTCATAAAAAAAGCCAAGTCAGCAGTTCACAACAAGAATTCTGACTTGGCTTTTTTACATCAACTTGGCTTTTTACATTAAAAAGAATAGGAGAATCCTACGGATGCATATTCCTTAAACTGCCAATAGCTCTCACCCTCCTTGCGCTTGGTGCCATCATCAAAACGAGGGTAAAGGAATATATTCGTAGAAATATACTTATTAAACTGGAAAGAGAAAGTATTCTCCCACTCCAACTCAGCACGCTCATAAGTAGTATATCCATAGAGGCGGGTCTTCCATCTCAGGTTTTCCGCCATCAGCCACGTAAAGTCAACCGTAAATTCAGAACCATAATCAACAAGCCCATGCTGTCCTTCTTCCAAACCATATCGGGTGGCAAGCGAACTGCGGCCCACATATTTCCAGTTAAGAGCCAAAGGAGCGATATGCGTGCTACCCTTCAGGCGATGATTGCACCAGTCGATGGAATAATCCATACCGACAGAAAGATTCAACTTGAAAGGTGACATGAAGTCTGAGTAAACAAACTTATCATTGCTACGAAGACCTTTCGTAAACTGAGTCTGCCCGATCAGCTGCAAGGTATAATACCATCTCTTGGTAGCTTGCAAACCAAACTTTCCGGTATAACGCAGCAAATCCTCAGAGGTCTTATATTTATGCAAGGTATCCCCCTTGGAAGTCTGGTAACCCAAGCGCATTTCCAACTTGTTTTCCCACTTCACCTTCTGCTTATTGTTATAATTAGCCTGCATCGTGACACTACCCAACATCGAGTAGTTGCTCTCGCCACCTTTATACCAGTTGTCACTCACATAATTCTGGAGGAACTGCAGGTAATAATCTCCCCTGATCGTCCAGAAATTAGGTTTCGCCACATAGATTTTCATCGGCGAAGCCTCTAATTCAATAGCCTTGGGAGCCACTTCCTCCACGATATCCACCTCCGTTTTTCTCGGAGCGCCTTCAGGAATAGGAGCACCAACCATATCCAGTCTGGACTCATTACTTCTCACAAGATCAGGACGGTTTAAGTAAATGAACATCAAAGACTTATCCAGCATACATTCAAGAGAATCAGAATAGCCAGCCGGATTCAATCTGAGAAAATGATTAGCAGGAGAATGATAAAAAGTAAGCGGGGTGAAAAGTCGGGAATAGCGAATATCTTTCGCAGCATAATAGCTGGAATCGATATGAGCACGAGCTACGGATAAAGAATCCATATAATTCTTCACCCATTCAGCCGTTTCTGGTTCCAGCACCCCCTTGGTGTGCTTATGACTCTTTGGTTGTGCCCATGAAGAAAAACAAACCAAAAGAGCAGCCATCAATATATTAAATCTCAATTTCATAATCATTAAAAACTACACAATGATATAATTTAGGCGCAAAGGTAATAAATAATTCATAAAACAACGGCATTATTTGCAATAATTTTGGCTATTTCATAAATTTATAGTAACTTTGCACGCGATTATTCTAATTTAAAATATATATATCGTGACTGAAACTAAGTACATCTTCGTTACTGGTGGTGTGGTTTCTTCTTTGGGTAAAGGAATCATATCGTCTTCCATCGGTAAGCTTCTTCAAGCAAGAGGTTACAACATTACTATCCAAAAGTTTGACCCATACATCAACATTGACCCGGGTACACTGAACCCGTACGAGCATGGTGAGTGCTACGTAACAGTAGATGGTATGGAAACCGACCTGGACCTCGGACACTACGAGCGATTCACCGGTATTCAAACTACGAAAGCAAATTCTCTCACCACTGGTCGTATCTACAAGGCAGTCATTGACAAGGAACGTCGTGGCGATTATCTCGGAAAAACCATCCAGGTGGTGCCTCACATCACCGACGAGATCAAGCGCAATGTGAAGCTGCTCGGCAAGAAGTATCACTATGACTTTGTGATCACCGAGATAGGCGGAACCATCGGCGACATCGAAAGTGCTCCTTACATGGAAGCTATCAGACAGCTGAAATGGGAATTAGGCAAGAACGCTGTCAATGTGCACCTCACCTATGTGCCTTACCTGAAGGCTGCAGGGGAGTTGAAAACCAAACCGACCCAGCACTCCGTGAAGGAATTGCAAAGTGTAGGTATTCAGCCAGATATTCTGATTCTCCGCACAGAGAAACATCTCGAAGAGGGAATCATGAAAAAAGTAGCCAGCTTCTGTAATGTTGATTTGGACTGCGTGATACAAAGCGAAGACCTCGCCAGTATCTACGAAGTGCCTGTAAACATGCAGAACCAGGGTCTCGACACCGCCATTCTCCGCAAGATGGGCGAGCCTATCGGCGAAAAGCCTGCACTGGGTCCTTGGAGAACATTCCTCGACCGCAGAAGCAAGGCTACAGAGGTGGTAAACATCGGACTGGTAGGAAAGTACGACCTGCAGGATGCCTACAAGAGTATCCGCGAAAGTCTTTCACATGCCGGCACCTACAACGACCACAAGGTGAAGATTACATTCATCAATTCTGAATATCTCACAGAAGATAATGTGGCAGAGCAGTTGAAGGGTCAGGATGGCATCGTCATCTGTCCGGGATTCGGCCAGCGCGGCATTGAGGGCAAGATCATAGCAGCCCATTATACCCGCACCCACGACATTCCTACCTTTGGTATCTGCCTGGGTATGCAGATGATGGTCATCGAGTTTGCCCGTAACGTATTGGGCTACAAAGATGCCAATTCAAAAGAGATGGATGAAAAGACTCCACACAATGTCATCGACATCATGGAGGAACAGAAAAACATCTCCAACATGGGTGGAACCATGCGCCTCGGTGCATACGAATGTGTACTGAAACAAGGTTCCCGCGTCTTCTCTATATATAAGAAGGAGCACATTCAGGAGCGTCATCGCCATCGCTATGAATTCAACAATGAGTTCCAGAAGGAATACGAGAAGAACGGCATGATGTGCGTGGGACGCAACCCAGAGAGCGACTTGGTAGAAATCGTTGAAATACCAGGATTGAAATGGTATATCGGTACACAGTATCATCCAGAATACCAAAGTACCGTATTAAAACCACATCCTCTGTTCATGGATTTCGTCAAGACGGCTATCTCAAACAAGAAATAATATAAATTTCTAAAATAACAATGAACAAGAACAACATTATTGGCTTTCTTCTCATTGCCTTAGTACTCATCGGATTCAGCTGGTACACCCAGCCATCTGCAGAAGAGCAGAGAGCGGCTTTCGTACAGGATTCCATTGCCAAGGCTAAGCATGCTGAGATAGAAAAGGCCAGCAAGGCTGCCGCAGCCAAGCGCCAGGCAAATACCAAGGCTAAGATTGAGGCAGACTCTACAGCCCTCTTCTATTCTGCTTTGAAGGGTCAGGAGAAGAAGATCGTTTTGAAAAATGAGAAAGTTGAATTAACCCTCAACACCAAGGGTGGTACTGTCGAGAAGGCAGTAATCAAGGGTTATGTAGGTCACAACATCCAGGTAAAGGACGGTTCTGCCGACCAGAAGGATGTTACGCTCTTCGATGGCAAAGACCAGAGTCTTAAGTTTATGCTTGAGGCAAAGGAAGCTAACATCATCACCAGCGACCTCTACTTCACTCCATCAAACGTTACAGATTCTACGGTTACCATGACGGCTGTGGCTGGAGAAGGAAAGACGCTCTCCATGACTTATAAATTAGGTAAGGACTACATGCTCCACATGAGCTTCGCTGCTCAGGGTATGGAAGGTCTGTTCTCACCTAATTATAATAAGATGGACATCGACTGGAGTGATAAGGCACGCCAGCAGGAACGTGGTTTCATGTTCGAGAACCGCTACACCACACTCACCTATCACAATGCAGAGGGTGGCACAGACTATCTCAATGAGGGAAGCGAGAAGATCGATGAGAAAATCGAAGAGACCACCGACTGGGTATCTTTCAAGAACCAGTTCTTCTCTGCCATCATCGTAGCTAAAGACAACTTCGATAAGGATGCCTTCATGACCTCTATCCCACAGGAGAAGGGTTCTGGCTATCTGAAGCAGTTCCAAGCTAAGATGAAAACTGCTTTTGACCCAACCGGCAAGAAAGCCTCTGAGTTTGAGTTCTACTTTGGCCCTAACGATTTCCAGATTCTCAAAAATACCGAGAAGGAAAGCACCTTCGGCAAAGACCTGGAGTTCCAGAGACTCGTTTATCTGGGATGGCCTATCATCCGCTGGATCAACCGTTTCTTCACACTCTACGTGTTCGACTGGCTGAGCAAGGTATTCCCTATGGGCGTCGTACTGATTCTCATCACCTTGCTTCTGAAGCTCATCACCTACCCTATGGTGAAGAAGAGTTATATGAGTTCTGCCAAAATGCGCGTTCTGAAACCAAAGCTCGAAGCTGCTACTGCGCAGTATAACAAGCCTGAGGATCAGATGCAGAAACAACAGGCGATGATGGCTGAATATGCCAAGTATGGTGTGAGTCCATTGTCAGGCTGCTTGCCAATGTTGATTCAGATGCCGGTATGGATTGCGATGTTCAACTTCGTTCCTAATGCCATCCAGCTTCGTGGTGAGCATTTCCTCTGGATGAACGACTTGAGTACATACGACCCAATCTTTGAGTGGAACACCAACATCTGGATGATAGGTGACCACCTGAGTTTGACCTGTATTCTCTTCTGCGTAGCCAACCTGTTGTACTCATGGATGACTATGCGCCAGCAGAGAGACCAGATGGTAGGTCAGCAGGCTGAGCAGATGAAGATGATGCAGTGGATGATGTATCTCATGCCATTGATGTTCTTCTTCATGTTCAATGATTATTCATCAGGTTTGAACTTCTACTACTTTATCTCACTGTTCTTCAGTGCTGCCATCATGTGGACTCTGCGTAAGACCACCAACGACGAGAAGCTTCTCGCCATCTTGGAAAAGCGCTATCAGGAGAACAAGAGTAATCCAAAGAAGGCTAATGGCCTCATGGCAAGAATGCAGGCTCTCCAGGAGTTGCAGCGCCAGCAGCAGGAAGAGATGATGAGAAAGAAGGCTGAACTGAACGAGAAAAAGAATAATCTCGGAAAATAAAGTTTTATAGATAATAATTAAAGCGTAATGGATTATCTGGAAAAGGTGTTCGTTACGCTTTTTTTTGATAGTTTACTAGACAATTGCCAGAATTGAAAAATATCATCGAAGATTTACTCAGTCAGTATTAATTGGCACATAACATTACCCCCGAAAAGGTATAATTTGTTAAATGATATTATAAATTATACCTTTTCGGGGGTATTTTCATTTTTTATTCGTATATTTGTCCCCGAAAGGGTATAAAACAAATAAAACATGAGCAATACATTATCATCATACGTCAAGGAAATGCGCAAGCAATTCGGATTGACACAAGTGGATTTAGCTGCTAAATCGGGGGTTGGATTGAGATTTGTACGCGAATTGGAACAGGGAAAAGAAACGCTGCGACTCGACAAAGTGAATCAGGTTCTCCTCCTCTTCGGTCAGGAAATCGGCCCCGTTCCTATCAAAAAAGAATAAAAATAGAATTTTATGAAACAAGGAAAGATTTATCTCTACGACCAATACGTAGGCCTGCTGACGGAAGACGAAACAGGCTTCACCTTCGCCTACGATGCAGATTATCTGGCATCAAGTCAAGCCGAAGCCGTGAGCCTCACACTCCCGTTAACCGATGAGCCCTACCACGACACCGTTTTGTTTCCCTTCTTCGATGGGTTAATCCCCGAAGGATGGCTGCTGAATATCGCAGAAAGCAGTTGGAAAATCAACCAGCGGGATAGAATGTCGCTCCTCCTTGCCTGCTGCAAGGATTGTATCGGAGCCGTCAGCGTGATTCCGGTAGAATAAAAAACTAGAAAGGAGAAAGAATTATGGAGAAATGTCTATATTGCTATAAACCGCTCAAGCCAGGTCAGATAGATTACCATCCCACTTGCGCCAAGAAACTCTTCGGCACGAAGGAAGCACCTGTCCTACCCTATATAAGAAAGGAAATCGGCGACCTGGCAAAAAAGGTTGTGCGCGCTCAGACAACCCTCACTGGTGTTCAGGCAAAACTCTCACTCGATGTGAATCCGGGTGGAAAGAACGAGCCGTCCCGTTTCACCATCGTCGGCCTTTGGGGTAAATACATCTTAAAGCCGCAAACCGACCGCTACCGCTGTCTTCCAGAAATAGAAGACCTCACGATGCATCTCGCCGAAGCAGCCAAAATAACTGTTGTTCCCCACGGACTGATACGATTTGCTGATGGCGAACTCTGTTATATTACCCGAAGAATAGACAGGATGGATGATGGAACCAAGGTACCTATGGAGGATATGTGCCAACTATCAGAACGCCTTACGGAATACAAGTACAAAGGTTCCTATGAGCAGATAGCGAAACTCCTAAAGAAATATTCATCATTCTCGCAACTCGACCTCGTAAACTATTGGGAAGTTGTCATTTTCTCATGGATTACTGGCAATGCAGATATGCACCTCAAGAACTTCTCGCTCTACAATAACCGCAAGATGGGATATGCACTTACTCCTGCCTACGACCTGCTCTGTACCAAGATCGTAATGCCCGAAGATACCGAGGAACTCGCCCTGACACTGAACGGTAAGAAAAGAAAGATCCAAAAGTCAGATTTCATCAAAGTGATGAAAGCATCGGGACTAAACGACAAGGTGATTGCCAACATCGCCAAGAAGTTCCGTCGTTCTATCGTGAAATGGATAGATCTGATAGAAGCCTCTTTCCTGCCGGAAAGCATGAAAAAAGAATATAAGAAACTGATTCTCAGCAGAGTTATGGCACTGAGATAAATTGAAAAATTTGAGATAAATTGAAGAAATAAAAACAAATAAAGGTGTATCAAAGTCTAACAAACTCTTTGATACACCTTTTTTATATCTTTATATAGCAAGATTGAGTAATCTTTATATCGTAAGATTGGGATTACTTCTTCAATACAGGCTCGCAAGTCAAGCCTACACCTAATTTTTTGAAGATACGCTGATCCACATCGCTCAGCATCACCGTGCAGTGAACCTGACATCCACGAAGTTTAGGCAACTGCTCCAAGGCTTTTCGGCAATTCTCATCATTCTCAGAGAGAACAGAGAGAGCTACAAGAACCTCATCTGTATGAAGACGAGGATTGCGACCGCCGAGATAACTGATCTTCGTATGCTGAATAGGCTCAATCATAGACTGAGGAATCAGTTTCAGATTGTGATCAATACCAGCCAAATGTTTCATGACATTCAACAACAAGGCGGCACTACAACCTAACAGCTCACTACTATGACCGCAGATGATGGTGCCATCCTCCAACTCAATAGCCGACGAAGTATGTCCCGTCTCCTTCTTATGATTCTTAGCAGCAACAGTCACCTTACGGTAATCTGTAGAAATCTTAGCCTGATTGAAAAGCATCTGTATCTTGGCAATTTCTTCCTCATTACAAGCACCCAGAGCCAACTTGTTGGTAGCAGCATAATAGCGACGAACGATTTCATTCTTCGAAGCCTCGCAGCAAGCCTCATCATCAGAAATACAGAAACCTACCATATTCACACCCATATCCGTAGGAGACTTGTATGGATTAGAACCATAGATACCCTCGAAGAGAGCATTGAGTACAGGATAAATCTCAACATCACGATTATAGTTGATAGCAATCTTATTATATGCCTCCAGATGGAAAGGGTCGATCATGTTGACATCATTGAGATCGGCAGTAGCTGCCTCGTATGCAATATTCACCGGATGCTTCAATGGAAGATTCCAAACTGGGAAAGTTTCAAACTTGGCATATCCTGCACGCACACCACGCTTGTTCTCATTATACAACTGGCTGAGGCAAACAGCCATTTTGCCACTACCAGGACCAGGAGCTGTCACGATAACCAGAGGGCGCTCAGTTTCTACATAATCATTCTTTCCGAAACCGTCATCAGAAGCAATCAGGTTGACATCATGAGGATAGCCCTCGATAAGATAATGACAGTAGGTTTTGATACCATCACGTTCCAAGCGCTGCTTGAAAGCTGTAGCAGCAGGCTGACCGTTGTAATGAGTAATCACAACAGAACCCACCATAAAGCCACGGTTTTGGAACTCGCCACGAAGACGGAGAACATCCTCATCATAAGTGATACCCAAGTCGGCACGCTTTTTATTCTTCTCAATGTCTGCAGCACTAATCACGATAACAATTTCAATGCTATCGCTGATTTTCTGAAACATACGGAGCTTACTATCTGGCTGGAAACCAGGCAATACGCGACTTGCATGATGGTCATCGAAAAGCTTTCCGCCTAATTCCAGATAGAGCTTTCCGTCAAACTGTGAGATTCTATCCTTGATATGCTCGGATTGAATCTTCAGATACTTCTCGTTATCGAATCCTATCTTCATATTCTTTTTACTGATATAACTAATTCTCTATTGATTGAACAAATCGAGTGCAAAAGTACAAAAAACTATCGAAATATCAAAAAAAAATTGTACCTTTGCACACAAAAAAGTAAAAAACAACAAGAATGATGAACGGAATTTATACAATTCTTCTATTGGTATTGAGCAACATATTCATGACGCTGGCATGGTATGGGCATCTCAAACTTCAGCAGACAGGTATAAGTAGCCATTGGCCACTCATTGGAGTTATCGCCTTCAGTTGGGCCATAGCCTTCTTTGAATATTGCTGTCAGGTACCCGCCAACCGTATCGGTTTTGTAGATAACGGAGGTCCTTTCAACCTCGTACAGCTCAAGGTCATACAGGAATGCGTTTCTCTCATCATCTTTGCGATCATCGCTAATATCCTCTTTCAGGGACAAGGTCTGCACTGGAATCATGCTGCTGCATTTATCTGTCTCATCGCTGCAGTTTATTTTGTATTCATGAAATAGAATAATCTACAGATTATCAAGGTGTTACAAGATATCTATTAAAGGAATGCAAAGAGGACAATGAGCGTCATTGAGGAATGTAAATATAGAAATACAACATTAAAAATATAACCGACAATGGAAAAGAAATTACGTACAGCTTCCATCTGTGTACAGGGAGGCTATCAGCCAAAGAATGGTGAGCCTATTGAAGTGCCTATCATTCAGAGTACAACATTTAAGTATGACAATTCTGAAGAGATGGCTATGCTCTTCGATCTTAAGAAAGAAGGATATTTCTATACCCGTCTCCAGAACCCTACCAATGATGCTGTAGCACAGAAAATAGCACAGCTTGAAGGTGGTGTGGGTGCTGTGCTGACAAGTAGCGGTCAGGCTGCCAACTTCTATGCCGTTTTCAATATCTGCGAAGCTGGCGACCATATCGTGACTTCCAATGAGATTTATGGTGGCACCTTCAATCTCTTCGGTGTAACACTCAAGAAACTCGGCATAGAATGTACATTCGTCAATCCTAACGATAGCGAGGAAGAAATCCAGAAAGCATTCCGTCCTAACACCAAGGTTGTCTTCGGCGAAACCATCAGCAACCCTGGATGTGCCGTTCTTGATATCGAGAAGTTTGCCCGCATCGCCCACAAAAATGGTGTTCCACTGATTGTTGACAATACTTTTGCCACTCCTATCAATTGCCGTCCTTTTGAATGGGGAGCTGACATCGTAACTCATTCTACCACCAAGTATATGGATGGAACTGCATCTCAGGTGGGTGGTGTAGTAGTAGATAGTGGTAACTTCGACTGGATGGCGAATGCTGAAAAGTTCCCAGGTCTTTGCACACCAGATGACAGCTATCACGGTTTGACATACGTGAAAGCATTTGGCAAGATGGGTTATACCACTAAACTTGTAGCTCAACTGATGCGCGATCTCGGAAGTATCCCAGCCCCAATGAACTCATTCATCCTCAACCTGGGTTTGCAGAGTCTGCATCTGCGTATGCGCCAGCACTGTGAGAATGCTCAAAAGGTGGCAGAATTTCTGCACAACGATCCTCGCGTAGCTTGGGTTCATTACAGTGGACTGAAAGACGATGCCTATTACGAACTTGCTCAGAAATACATGCCAAATGGTACCTGCGGTGTCATCGCCTTTGGTTTGAAGGGTGACCGTGAAACAGCTATCAAGTTCATGGATTCGCTCGATATGATCAACATCGTGACTCACGTAGCGGATGCCCGCACCTGCGTACTTCATCCTGCCAGCCATACCCACCGCCAATTGACAGATGAGCAGTTGAAAGAAGCTGGCGTAGCTCCAGACTTGATCCGTCTCTCAGTAGGTATTGAAGATGTGGAGGATATTCTGGATGATATCAAGCAGGCTTTAGACAAGATATAATATAAGCACACCCTATAATGTTGCTTAATTCATAAGACAGAAAAGCATTTCCTATGAGGTTTCGATAAAAAAGAAACTCTTGGTCTTTTTCAACGTTCTGTCCTATCCATGATAGCCCTCGACGGCTCATGGGAGATTGTCCGTGGATAGACAATCTCTCATGAGCCACTTTTCTTTGCACAAAAGTACAAAGAAAAGTGAATCATGGTAAAATGTTTAACATATCTTTTGAAGAGTTTCTTGTTCTTTCGGAAAATTATCCTTATTTTTGCAGAACAATATAAAAAAAGGTGTAAAAATATGGTAGAGAATCAATCAACGAGCATTCGAAAATATCCCAAGCGCATCCCTTACGGCCTGATGAACTTCAAAGCCGTCATCGAGGATGACTGCTATTATGTCGACAAGACTCCATTCGTGGAGAAAATAGAAAGAGCCAACAAGTTCTTCTTCTACCTCCGCCCTCGCCGATTCGGCAAGAGCCTTACTCTCTCCATGCTTGAGCATTACTACGACATCAATCGAGCAGGCATCTTCGACAAACTCTTCGGTCATCTCTACATCGGTCAACATCCCACACCCGAGCACAACAAATATCTTGTCATCAAACTCAACTTTTCAATAGTAAATGCAGAACTAAATGACTATAAAAAGGGATTAGACGACCATTGTCGCATAGCCTTTAATTTTTTCTGCGATGTATATGCGCAATATTTGCCGAAAGGCATCAAAGAAGGTATGAACCAACTGGATGGTGCGGTCAAGCAACTGAACTTTCTGTGCCGTGAATGCGAGAAGACCAATGCCAAGGTGTTCCTCTTCATCGACGAATACGACCATTTCACCAACAAGATTCTTGCAGAGCCCAACTGTCTGGACAAATATCGCAAAGAGACTCATGGCGAGAGATACTTGCGCACTTTCTTCGACACGATCAAGGCTGGTACAGATTCTACCATCGCCCGTGTATTTGTAACAGGAGTCAGCCCTGTCACATTAGACGACCTGACCAGTGGATTCAACATCGGCACCAACTACACTCTGAGTGCCCAATTCAATGAACTGACGGGATTCACGGAGAAAGAAGTGCGTGACATGCTCGAATACTACTCCACCCAATATGAGTTCAACCATACCATCGATGAGTTGATAACCATCATGAAGCCATGGTACGACAACTATTGCTTTGCACTCAAGAAGTACGGCAAAGTGACGATGTATAACTCCAACATGGTACTTTACTTCATCGACAATTATGTGAACAATGATTGTGAGGTGCCCGACCACATGATAGACGAAAACATCCGTACCGACTACAACAAGCTCCGCATGCTCATCCGCAGAGACAAGGAGTTTGCCCACGATGCCTCTATCATCCAGCTACTGGTGCAGCAAGGTTACATCACAGGCGAACTCAAGTCGGGATTTCCTGCCGAGCTGATAGGCAATCCCGACAATTTCGTCAGCCTATTGTTTTACTTCGGAATGGTCACCATCGACGGAACATACAAAGGAAAGACCAAATTTATTATTCCAAACGAGGTTGTACGCGAGCAGCTATTTACTTATCTGCTCGATACCTACAAAGAAAACGACCTCTCATTCGACAGCTACGAAAAGAATGAGTTGGCAAGCAATCTTGCTTATGATGGAAAATGGAAGGCATACTTCCAGTACATTGCCGATAGCCTGCATAAATACGCCTCCCAACGAGACCATCAGAAAGGGGAGTATTTTGTGCATGGCTTCACGCTTGCTATGACTTGCCAAAATCAGTACTATCGTCCTATCTCCGAAAAAGATACTCAGGAAGGATATGCTGACATATTCCTATGTCCGCTGCTCGACATCTATAGCGACATGACCCACTCTTATATTGTGGAACTCAAGTACGCCAAATCGAAAGATACTGACGCACACATCCAACAGCTTTTCAAAGAAGCCGAGGTTCAAGTGAACCGCTACGCTCAAAGCGAAGTGGTCACTTCCGCCGTGAAGACCACCCAACTTCACAAGATTGTCGTCATTTACAGAGGTACTGAGATGGTGGTGTGCGAAGAAGTTAATAATCAATAACTCCCATTTACATTTTCTCTCTTCACCCAGCCATATTCAAATAGGAATAAGCGTTATTCAAGTTGAGAATAAACGCTATTGTTGTTAAGAAAAAAAAACTCAAATAAAATTAAATACAATGATTAAAGCAATGATTTTAGCTGCAGCTGCACTCACGATGAGTACCACTACAGTTGATGCACAAACTATGATTCAAAAGAATGAGATCAAGGTAGAAAACCACCTGATGACTCCTGAGGCTCTCTGGGCTATGGGACGTATCGGTGCAGCCGAGGCTTCACCTAACGGCAAGCAAATCGTTTATCAGGTAGGTTATTACAGTGTGAAAGAAAACAAAGGCCACCAGATGTTATTCGTCATGGATGCCAACGGTAAGAACAAAAAAGCACTCACCACTGATGCCAAAAGCGAAAGTGATGCTGCCTGGATAGCCGGTGGACAAAAGATTGCTTTTCTCCGGGAGGGACAGCTCTGGAGCATGAACCCAGACGGAACCGATCGCAAGCAGTTGACCAACGATAAGTTAGGCATCGAGGGATTCAAATTCTCTCCAGACGGCAAGAAGGTCATCCTCATCAAGGAGTTGCCTTATCATGGCACCATCAAGGAGAATCCTTCAGACCTGCCACTCGCCACTGGTCGTCTGGTAACAGACATGAACTATCGCCACTGGGATCACTACGTGGAGAGCATATTGCACCCTTTTGTTGCTGATGTCACAGAAAACGGCACCATCAACGAGGGAGAAGATATTCTGAAAGGTGAACCATTCGAATGTCCTATGGCACCATTCGGCGGTATCGAGCAGTTAGCCTGGAGCCCTGATTCAAAGACTATCGCCTATACCTGTCGCAAGAAAGAGGGCGTTCAGTATGCCATCTCTACCGACTCTGATATCTACCTATATAATATAGGTACACGCGAGACCAAGAATCTCTGCAAGGAGGCTGGTTATGTAGAGCCAAAGATTGATGCAACCAAGAGCATGAAGAATCAGGCTGTCAATGCTCCTGAAAATCTGAAAAACAATCCTGGTTACGATACCAATCCACAATTCTCTGCTGATGGTAAGTACATCGCATGGCAAAGCATGGCACGCAATGGTTATGAAAGCGACCGCAACCGTCTTTGTGTTTACGAACTGGCTACGGGTAAGAAAAATTATGTATCAGACAAGTTTGACTCCAACGTAGAAGGATTCGTATGGAACAAGGACAACAAGAGCCTTACTTTCATCGGTGTTTGGCACGGAACCCTGAACCTCTATCAGGCCAACTTCAAGGGCGAAGTTAAACAGATCACCAACGACTGGGCTGATTATGGTAGCGTAGCTTTGGCAAATAATGGCAACAAGATTCTCGCTACCCGTGCAAGCATGAGTCATCCTACCGATATCTATATCGTTACCCCTGGTAAGGATGCCAAAGGTACTAAGGTAGAACAGATTTCTCACGAGAACGACCATATTCTGAACCAGTTGAACCTCGGAAAGTGCGAACAGCGTTGGGTAAAGACTACAGATGGTAAGCAGATGTTGGTATGGATTATGTTGCCATCCAATTTTGATGCTACCAAGAAATACCCTACCCTTCTCTTCTGCGAAGGTGGTCCTCAGAGTCCAGTAAGTCAATTCTGGAGCTATCGCTGGAATATTCAGATCATGGCTGCCAACGGTTATGTAGTGGTATTGCCTAATCGCCGTGGTCTTCCAGGTTTCGGTAGTGAATGGAACGAGGAAGTCTCTGGCGACTGGACCGGTCAGTGTATGAACGACTATCTCTCTGCTATCGATGATGCAGCAGCCAATCTGCCATACGTAGATAAGGATCGCTTAGGTTGCGTCGGTGCAAGTTTCGGTGGTTTCTCTGTTTACTATCTCGCCGGCCATCACAACAAGCGTTTCAAGGCATTCTTTGCTCACGATGGTGCTTTCAACTTGGAGAGCATGTACACAGACACAGAGGAGGCATGGTTCTCTAACTGGGAATATGAGGATGCTTATTGGAATAAGGACCTGAGTGGAAATGCCAAGAAGACTTACGAGAACAGTCCTCACAAGTTTGTTGATAAATGGGATACTCCTATCCTCTGTATTCATGGAGAGAAAGACTATCGCATCAATGCCAATCAAGGTATGGGAGCTTTCAACGCTGCCCGTATGCGCGGTATTCCTGCAGAACTTCTCATCTATCCTGACGAGAATCACTGGGTTTTGAAACCACAGAATGGTATTCTTTGGCAGAGAACATTCTTCAACTGGCTTGATAAATGGTTAAAGAAATAAATCCTTTAGTTTTTTAAAAGCTAAAATCTCAAAAAAACAGGGAATCCTCTTTCACGGGGATTCCTTTTCTTCTTAATCACAATCTTACTTGTATGAAAAAGCTATTACTATATTTGACCTTGACTATATTCTTCGGACATGGAGCCTATGCCCAAAGAGCATGTCTATCCAAACTTTCTCCTATGCTCCGACACTATGTTTTAGAGGAACGCGAGAAAGAAAAACAAACCGTCAATCTTGCCAAAATACATGATGTCAAAGCAAAGAAAACAATAACAGGCATCCCCTCTCCCATGACTACTGCTTTTATCAAAGTGTTGGGAGACGGAAAAAAAGTGCTACACCAGCATGGTGGCAAGGTTTGGGCCAGATATGGTAATATATACATCGCTACGATTCCGCTGAACTCTGTATCCCGTCTATCATCATTACCAGAGATACAACGCATCGAAGCCAACATGAACCCGAAATGTACTTTAGATTCTGTCATCATTCAGACCAATGCTTTACCCGTATATGAAGGTAGGAATTTGCCACAGGTCTATACAGGAAAAGGCGTAGTAATGGGCATTATGGATATCGGTTTCGACTTTACAAATCCGAATTTCTACAACCCACAGATGACAGATTATCGCATCAAGGCTTTTTGGGATCAGATATCTTCAGACACCTTACAGAGTACATTGCCTGTAGGCCGCGAATATATCGGAAAAGAACATCTGCTTGCATTAGGATGTTCGAGAGATGGATATGATAATTCACATGGTACACATACCTTGGGAATAGCAGCAGGAAGCGGATGTGAAGGAGTGGCTTCAGATATTCCTGGCAAATACCACGGCATGGCATACGAAAGCGATATTTGTCTGGTAGCAAATGCGACATCCGAAAATGCTGCATTGATTGATTCTTCCCAAACTTATAAATTTACTTATGCCATGGATGCCTTAGGATTCAAGTATATCTTCGATTATGCGGATCAGGTAGGTAAACCATGCGTCATCTCATTTAGCGAAGGAGCTGGACAGGATTTTGATGGAACAGACTTGCTATATGGCGAGATTTTAGATAGTCTGCCCCGCATTCCCGGTCATGTATTGGTATCTTCAGCCGGCAACAATGGTCAACAATATTACTATATGCATAAGCCATTGGAAAAAGAAAGTGCGGGCTGTTTTGTGAATAGTGCCAAACCATACGTCTATCACATCGCCAAATCATCTCAGCCATTTACTTTGCGCACCACCATTTATGAAGAAAGAACGCATCCTCATATCTTTGATGTGAATACCGAAAAGATTTTAGCTACTGCCGACTCTACCCTGATTGACACAGTAGAGGTGGCTGGAAAAAGGTATGTCATGATGATGGGGGCATACCCTTCCTGTTATCAGAAAGAAGAAATATGCTATGACTGGATGGTGAAAGCCTTAGACGAAAAAAATGTGGGTTTAACCAACTATATAGCTTATCAGGTAATGGGCAAAGACGCAGACGTTCAAGTATATCATGGTTCGGGCAATATGTATATCTGCTCTGTAGATCCGTCACTTGCAGACTGCGAGAAGTCGCATAGCATCAATTCCCCTTCATCTTACCCGAGTGTGATCTGCGTAGGTGCCACCATCAACCATACCGGCTATACGGATATAGAGGGAAAATATAAGCAGTCTGAAACACTGTCCATCGGAACACTTGGAGCCTATTCGTCAATAGGACCAACCTTCGATGAACGAATCAAACCAGATGTAATTGCACCGGGCAGTACGGTCATTTCATCCTATAACTCATTCTATGAAGTATGTCATCCCGACAACTGGGACAGGGACACCCGCATTTCCAGTTATACCTATCAGGGAAGAAATTATTTTTGGCATTCCAATAGTGGTACCTCTATGGCTTCTCCGGTTGTGGGCGGAGCAATTGCCCTATGGTTAGAAGCCAATCCGAGTCTAAACAGTCAGGATGTTTTGGATATTATCAAGAAGAC
Source organism: Prevotella sp. AM42-24 (assembly GCF_003461825.1). Lineage (NCBI taxonomy): Bacteria > Pseudomonadati > Bacteroidota > Bacteroidia > Bacteroidales > Prevotellaceae > Prevotella > Prevotella sp. AM42-24. The sequence goes on from NZ_QTXV01000002.1 coordinate 25,079, forward strand.
GAGCATTCCTTTAGACAAAGAACAAGATATACCAAACAACCACTGGGGTTACGGAAAACTGGATGTTTACCGAGGACTATTGGCTGCTTTGAATCTGGACGGAATATCAGATATCAGTACTTATCTACCTCAAAAAGCTCAAATCGGTATGGACAGGAACAAGATATGCATCAATCTCACAGAAAAAGCCACTCAAGATTTTAGGGTTTCTGTCTATAACTTATCTGGAATAAGAATGAAAGTGGAAAAGATGCAATCAGGAGAAATGGAATATCTATGTGACATATCAGAATTGCCTACGGGCATCTATATCATACAACTATCTGGTTATCAAGCTATTCAAGGATCATCGCTGATACGAAAAAAGTAATTTTCAACCATCATTATAAATAGGTATTTGGATAAAACCCCCATTTTTAGGTATTGCAGCAATCAAAAAAACTTCGTACCTTTGCAATCGTTAAAAGCAGAGGCTTAACCTATAAGTGATAATGTTTCATGCAGATGAATGATTGAACCTTATAGCTGATTTGAAACTTTTAGATGGATTAGTTAAGTTAGATAATAATAATATCGAATCTTGTTCGCTAATTAAATAAAATTCATAATGTTTTTGTATAATAAGCAAGAGGGAGTCCGTGAGGATTCCCTTTTTTGTTTTCTATTGAGATCTATCAAGTTTGAATATAATCAATTTGAAAACAATTAGATTGGAAACAATCATTTTGAAGACAAAAAAAACTGTGTGCCAAAAGCTGACACACAGTTTCTCAAAATTATCTCTCTCTTATTATAATATTTTCTTCTTTTGTTTCAAGAATCATTACTTGATGAGACCACGATTCTTGAGAGTTGCATTGAGCAATATCAAATACTTGCGATACTGCTTCTCAGAAAGAATAGTATGCATGTATTTCAAATCCTTATTAATAGCCTTACCTACCATTGCATCACGCTCCTCAGCTGGAGCAATAGCAGCATTCATCATCTCTGCAGTGAAGTTCTTATGAACATCTGCTACAGCCTCAACCTGATCAATGTTAAGAGACAAAGCATCAGCCAAAGGACCCATCTTGATATTCATGTTGTAAGCAGCTGTTGCTGCTGTTGCACTTGCATTCTCATCTGCTGCAAAAGTAGTTGTCATACTCAACAATGCTACTGCCAAAACTACTAACTTTTTCATAATCTTTTTACCTTTCTTTACTTTGTGAGCCTACCAATTGTGTAAATGATTGGCATTTCCTTACCCGAAGGATTAGCTCGTTTTACATTATCCTAAATTTTTGTCTTTTTCTTTTTGACGATGCAAAGATACGAACTTTCCACTGTGCTCGCAAACATTTTATTAAAAAAGTTGCCAAAACCCTTTCTTTTTTGATTTAAGTCAAAGAACCATCCTCTTTTTTCTAACATATCGTAGCTTTTATTACACTTTTTATTTAAATATGTAAGAAAACAGTATATCTATACAGAATCTTATAAAATAAAGCCTTTTTTATTGTGTTTATAAAATTAGAAACAAAAAATATGGAGTGACTACTATTTCAGTTTTATGAAATTGATAGTGACTACCTTTTTAGTTTATAAAGTAAAAAAGTGTCTACTGAAATCAGGAAAAGTCACCCAAGCCTTGTGGCATCTATGCCCAAAGCTTGGGCAAACCTTGCTCATTCGTATATCTGTGGATTAACAGTATGTAATCAAGAATATAAAGGGGAAATATAGCAAAGTGGAATAATTTCTTTCACATTCTTTGCCGATTGTCGATTTTTTATTGTACCTTTGCAGTCAATGTGCAAACACCTATATATATAATCATGTAGAATAAGATATATGGAAGAACAAAATCATATAGACAAAGCGCTTGCTTTCATGGAGAGTCTGGAAAAGTTAGGCAACCAACTCAAAGCTGCGGAAGAACACCAGAAACATCTCTTAGCTCGCATGCTTGAACTCAAGAAGGAAAATCTGTTGGATTCTGAGGAATATGGACAACTCGCGCAACAAAGCAAGAGCTTGCAAGACATCATTGACAAATGGCGCCCTATTTATCTGGAGCGCATGGAAATGGTAAAAGGAGTTCAGAAAAGAAAAAGAACCAAGAAATAAACCATGTGGTTCTTTGTCCTTTTGGACTTTTCATATACTGGGGTAATCTTCTAAATTATCAATAAAGAAACCACAGTAAAAATCAAAGATCCAAAATTATTAGCAAAAAAAATTAATGGTAAAAAGTGACTATAATAAAATAAAAAATAAATAAAATGGAAGAAACAAAAAACAAATTTATCGTTTTGTCATACTCACTCTATGACACAACTAAAGGTGACGATGGTAACGAAGAATTGCTTGAGAAGACTGCTGACGAGCGTCCTTTCATCTTCGTAAGCGGCATGGGTGCAACTCTCCCTTCATTCGAGGAGCAGGTAGTTAACCTCGAGAAAGGTGCTGAGTTTGACTTCGAATTGACTCCAGACCAGGCATATGGTGAGCATTTCGACGAGCGTGTCATCGAACTCGACAAGCAAATCTTCACTATCAACGGTCAGTTTGATGCTCAGCATGTACAGGTTGGTGCAGTAATTCCTCTCCAGAACGAGGATGGTAACCGTTTCTTAGGTCTTGTATTAGCTATCTCAGAGGACAAGGTTAAGATCGACCTCAACCACCCATTGTCAGGCAAGAAGCTCAACTTCTGTGGTGAGGTTTTGGAAAACCGCGAGGCTACTGCTGAAGAGGTTGCACACATGGCTAAGCTCCTGAGCGGTGAAGGTCAGCAGGGTTGCGGCGGTAGCTGCGAGAACTGCGGTGGCGACTGCAAGGATGGAAATTGCGAAGGTGGCAACTGCGAGGGCGGTTGTGACTGCAATAAATAATCATACAATATGAAGATGGGGCTTTCATGCCCCATTTTTTTCATGACAATAAACCCATAATTTTATGAGAAATACTTTTGGCAATCTCTTCACGCTTACCACTTTTGGCGAAAGCCATGGTATAGCTGTAGGCGGTGTAATTGACGGCTTCCCTGCTGGCATCGAAATTGATATGGATTTCATTCAGAGTGAACTGAATCGTCGCCGACCAGGACAAAGTCATATTACAACTTCCAGAAACGAAGCTGACAAAGTGGAGTTTCTCAGTGGCGTTTTCGAGGGTAAATCCACAGGAACACCTATCGGATTCGAGGTAAGAAACACCAACCAGCATTCACAGGACTACGAGAACATGCGTTGTCTGTTCCGTCCTTCTCATGCAGACTATACTTATCATGAGAAATATGGCATCCGCGACCATCGCGGCGGAGGTCGTTCTTCTGCCCGTATCACCATCGCCAGATGTGTAGGAGGAGCTCTTGCTAAATTGGCACTGCGTCAACTCGGCATCAGCGTCACCGCATACACATCTCAGGTTGGCAATATTGCCCTTGATAGAGACTACCGGAAGTATGATCTTACAACTATCGAAGACAATATCGTACGTTGCCCTGATCAGGAAAAAGCCAAACAGATGGAAGATCTCATCGCCAAGGTAAAATCTGAAGGTGATACCATTGGAGGAGTTATTGCATGTGTTATCAAGGGTTGTCCTGTTGGTTTGGGTGAACCGGAATTCGATAAATTGCATGCACAGTTGGGTGCAGCCATGTTGGGTATCAATGCCGTCAAGGGATTTGAGTATGGAGAAGGATTTGAGGGAGTCACTACTCGTGGCAGCGAACAGAACGATGTATTTATTCCTGCCAAGGAAGGTACTACTCATCAGGCCATTACTCCTACTGACGGACAGGATGTTACTACGACAACCAACCACAGCGGAGGCATCCAAGGTGGTATCAGCAATGGTCAGGACATCTATTTCCGCATAGCATTCAAACCCGTAGCTACGATCTTGACAGAACAGCATACAGTAGATCTGGAAGGCAATCCTACCCTACTGAAAGCCCGTGGTCGGCATGATCCATGTGTCCTGCCTCGTGCAGTACCTGTTGTCGAAGCAATGGCAGCTATGGTCATCCTCGACAATTATCTTTTGAATAAGACCGTGAAATTATAAGGAGTAAGCTTCATCATAGAACGAAGCTTACTTCTTAAGGCAATGAAGCCTACTTCGACAAGCATCGAAGTAGGCTTCATTTTTTCACCCCAAAAGCAGTTATAGGCTATTAAGCCATTATGCCAAAAAGAGACCTACGCTGTCATTTGCTTCAACTTCTTCAAGAGAGCAAACATAACAATAGCACTGATCAAACAGAGCGCAATTAAAATACCCCAATTATACATCAAAGGAATCTTATTCCAAAGCATAGATGGGATTGAGCTCAAATAGTTACCGATTGCTGTAGCTACAAACCAACCACCCATCATCAATCCCTTATACTTAGGAGGTGCTACCTTAGAAACAAAGGCTATGCCCATAGGAGAAAGCAGCAACTCAGCAAGTGTCAAGGTGAAATAGGTGGAAATCAACCATCCAGGAGACAAGATACTTTGGGTGCTGTCACCCAAGGCCATTGGTGAAATCAAATCGGTCGAAGCCAAGGTAATCACACCGAAGCCTAGAGCTGCCACCAACATACCCCAAGCAATACGAGTAGGAGCACTCACCTCCTTGCCCTGCTTGGTGAGCGTACCAAAGAACAGCATACTGAATGGAGTCAATGCGACAACAAAGAACGGATTGAACTGTTGAAAATCAGAAGGCTGACCCATCGTCGGATTTTCCATTCTCATAAACAAAACGATGGCTACCGCCCACAAGACAATAGTAGAAACGCCACAGATAATCTTGTTCTTGCTAGTCTTTGCCTGGAACGACCCAAAACCAGTGTAAACTGATAGAGCGATGAGAGCTAAGCTAAAGATATTAAACCATACGCGCATACCACCACTCACGGTCAAGTTGGTATATTTCTTGGCAAAGAATGTCAAGGCTGAACCATTCTGGTGGAAAGCCATCCAGAAAAAGATGACCACTGCGAAAACTAGCAACAAAGCGATGACACGATCCTTCTCCTGCTTAGGAGTAAGCACCTCGACATTGCCCTCCTGCTCCTTAGCTTGCTTGGCCGTCACATCGGCGTGCTTGAACCAAGAACGACAAGCAAAGTAGATGACAGCAGACACAATCAAGGAAACACAAGCCACGCCAAAGCACAAGCCATAAGCACCATAAAGCGCCCTCAGGTATTCAGGATTGGTATTGGCTGCATCATACACAAAACCATATTGACCGAGATATACATTGGTAATCCACTTTGCCATAGAAGGTGCAAACATAGCACCGATGTTAATTGCCATGTAGAAAAGGCTGAACGCATCGATACGACGCTCCGCATACTTTGGATCATCATACAAATTACCCACAAGCACTTGTAAGTTACCCTTGAAAAGACCCGTTCCCAAGGAAACGCAAGCCAAACCTGCAAACATAGACACCTGACCAGTCGTGTCGGCATCTGTTGGAATTGCCAATCCCAGATAACCTAGGAACATTGTTACAAAACCGATGGTAACACACTTGCCATAACCAATCTTATCGGCAATCATACCACCGAAGAGAGGTGCGAAATAAACTACGGCCAGGAAGATAGCATATACCTGTCCTGCCTGCGACTCAGTCCATCCAAACTTAGCTTGCATGAACAACGTAAAAATGGCGAGCATGGTATAGTAACCAAAACGCTCACCAGTATTAGCCAAAGCTAACGCATAAAGACCTTTAGGTTGATTCTCAAACATAATTATTATAATTAATTTTAATCTGTTTGCAAAGATACGGAAAATCTTTGAATATACAAACAATATGCACTATTTTCATCAATTTTACCTCACTTTTGTTGTGAAATCATGTAACAACTTAGGCACATTTCCAATTCTTTTACTAATTATCTGCCAGATAAAAAATAAAAATATTCAAGAAGATACACAATAAAATCAAACTTTTTCGGTTTATATGACAAAGAAGTTGCAGTTTTTTTTGTAATTTTGCACCCCGAAACAGGTAATATCGGTTTCAGCGATAATAAAACAGATAATTTAATAGACAATTAAATACAGGTAAAAAGATAAATATTTATGAGACAACTTAAGATTAGCAAGAGTATAACCAACCGTTCCAGTGAAGCACTTGATAAGTACTTGGTGGAGATTGGTCGTGAACCTATGGTCTCTATTGATGAGGAGATCGAACTCGCACAGAAGATTCGCAAAGGCGGTCGCGAGGGTGAGCGTGCTAAAGATAAATTGGTGAAAGCCAACCTCCGCTTCGTGGTTTCTGTAGCAAAACAGTACCAGCATCAGGGTCTTTCGCTCACCGACTTGATTGATGAGGGAAATATCGGACTTGTAAAGGCTGCTGAGAAATTTGATGAGACTCGCGGTTTTAAGTTTATCTCATACGCAGTTTGGTGGATTCGCCAGAGCATTCTTCAAGCTATTGCAGAGCAGAGCCGTATTGTTCGTCTGCCACTCAACCAGGTAGGTGCTTTGAGTAAAATCCAGGCTGAGATTAGTAAGTTTGAGCAAGAGCATCAGCGCAAGCCATCCGTTTCAGAATTGAGTAAGATAACCAACATGGAGGAAACTAAGATTGACCAGACCATCAAGGCTGACAATCACCACATGAGTATCGATGCTCCATTCGGTGGCGAGGATGATGACAATGCGATGGTTGACGTGATGGCATCAGGTGATGACACACGTACAGACAAGCAGGTGGATTTCGAGTCAATGAGCAGTGAGTTGAAGCGCGTACTTGACGCTGTTCTCAAACCTCGTGAGCGTGATATTCTCTGCTATTGCTATGGCATCGGATGCCATGAGAAAGGCTTGGAAGAAATCGGAAGCGAGTTCAATCTCACCCGTGAACGTGTACGTCAGATTCGCGAAAAAAGTATTCTGAAGCTTCGCGACAGTGGAAAGATAAAAATTCTCATGAAATACTTAGGATAAAAAAAAAGCTTGGCAAAATTTATTTGCCAAGCTTTTTTATATTTATATTTCTCTATTAACTAAAAAGGGTTCCTTTTACTTCATCAAGTCTTGCCTTAATGCTGGATGAAATTTCCATCCTTATCTATCAGTCCAGACATACCATCCTTGACAGCTTCAAAATAAGGATATTCATCGCGTAAACAAATCTCATCATAGAGGAAGTCTGCAACAATGGTATCATTACCATCAGGATAAACCAACCCCATCTTGCCATTCTTTTCTGCTATTACAGGCATCATGCTCAAGTCGTCATTGTAAATATAGCAAGTACGGAGGAAGTCATACTGAGGCGAAAGCATAATCTCACCCGTATGATTCTTCATACCAAACTTTCCATCCTGCTCAAATACCTCATGATACTGGATATACTTCTCTTTGAGGCGAAGATAATAGAAAATCATCTTGCGCTTGTCATTGACAAATTCCAACATATATTGGAATGTATCACAATAGTTAGCTACAGAGCGAACCAGTATCATCTTCAAATCAAGGCCATCCAGCGCCTTTCTATTCAAGTCAATATACTTGGCTATCGCCTTTTCTTTCTCTGGCAAGGTCAAACTTGCCAAGCGTTCCTCAAACTTGAGCATGGCAGTTTTAGTACCCGACATACCTTTGATATATCGGTGAATCTGTCTTCCCATTTCTGCACAGACGAACTTGTCAATCTCTTGCTGCTCTATCGGGTCAGCATACTCTTTTATAAGAGCTTCAGGTGTCGTGTTCATGGTTAGTCCTTTCTTTTTTATAGATGTTCCTCATCCCACCAATAGGATGAGAGAACATCCGGGTTTATAATTATTTAGTACTCAATATCATTCAAATATGATTTCTGAAAAAATGCATCAGAAAATCAGCAGACCTTATCAGAGAAAAATTATTTCTTGATATTAGGCTTCTGCAAGCCATATCCCTTGCGCTTATCTTCCAGCATAAGAAGAATGGAAATCAAGATAGCCACTACACCGAAACCTGCAAAGATAGTCATTGTCTCCGTATAGTCTATCACGCCATTAGCCGCCGTGTTAGCCTGATTAACCTTACCAATCCAAACTGGAACAAGAGCCAAGCCGATATTCTGAATATAGAAGATAAGAGCATAAGCAGAACCTAAGAATTTCATCGGGATAATCTTAGGTACGGATGGCCACATGGCAGACGGAACCAATCCGAAAGCAACACCTAAGATAAGCATCATGATGATAGCCACCACGTATGAATCCATTGGCAAAGCAAATACGACATGAACCAAGGTCAAGAGACAACTGCCGATAAGCATCAAGGTTGCACCTTTACCATATTTATCATATATACTACCAAAAAGTGGAGTCAGGATAATAGTACCATAAGGCAGCATAGCTGGAATAAAGCCAGCTACATCTTCACTTACTCCATACTTGAAAATCATCAACTTGGTAGCAAACTTCAGGAATGGGAACACACCTGCATAGAACATGAGGCAGAGCACTGCGACATACCAGAAACCTGTAGTCTTCACCAAACCAGCCAAATCAGAGAACTTGAATCCCTCTTCCGATTCCGTTTCAACAGCAGCAACAGATGCATCTTCCTTCTTATCCATCACGCAATAAACAAGATAAACCATGATACCAGCACAAAGCAGGGCAAGACCTAAGCCTACAGAAGCAGAAACGCTACCCATCATCTTGGCAAACGGAAGAGAAGCACTCAAGGCTGCAGCTGTACCCAGACGAGCCAAAGCAACCTGCACACCCATCGCCAAAGCCATTTCGTGACCAGTAAACCACTTAGCAAGTATCTTGGTTACTGTAACTCCACAAATCTCACTACCTACACCGAAAATAGCAAAACCAGTAGAAGCAAGTACCACTTGGGTCTGATATTCACCAAAGAAAGGCACAGCGATAGTACCCGTAAACTGATTGCTAACCGCATACCATTTTACCAACGCACCAGCAAACATCAATAATGTAGCAATCACACCAGTAAAACGGATGCCAAACTTATCCAAGATAATACCACCAAAGAATAGGAGCAGAAGAAACACATTGAAGAATCCATATGAACCAGAAAAGAATCCATATTCATCTGATGTCCATCCGAGTCCTAAGCCACCATCCTCTTTAGCAGCTGTCAAAAGCGGCTCCAATGGTGACATTACGTCTGTAAAAAAGTAGCCAAACATCATGGTGATAGCCACGATCAGTAAGGCTGACCAGCGAGCTGACTTAGAGTCGCTCAGTTTCTGTTGAAATTTTTCTGTAGTTGTCATTAATCTATATATTTATTATTTTCTCTTTACATCCTTGGTTTTTACGATATCAAAAAGATATGATACTTTGAACACAATCTGACCGAAATTACTTTTTCCAAAGAAATCCTTCTTGGAAGAGCCATAGATGTTGCCCAATCCATAGTAATAACGAGCCTCAGCCAGGAAATGTCCTACCTTCGGGATACTATATTCTGCACCTAAGCCTAAAGCTATACCATAGTCAAACTTATTCTCCACAGCCATCGTATCCTGCGCCATAATGTTATTCACCCTGTCATTATCCGTAGCTGGCAGGTGTTTCGGATCGAAGTTGGTCTTCGTAGATTCACTGAGATAGAATCCGAACTGAGGGCCCGCATTAACGAAGATATTCAGTCCACGTGTTTCTCTACCCCATGCTAAATGTGCAAAGATGGGAACCTGAACATAACTGATGGTACGCTCGTATGCCATCGGTTCACCCGTATTGGTGATGATGACTGGTGCATTTTCGATATCCAGAATTTTCTCCTTCCATCCTGCCTGAGCGAAATTCACCTCTCCATAGACAGAGCAGATACTCTTGAAATATTTCTCGCAAACATATCTGAAAGAGAAACCACCGGTCAGTCCTCCATGTTGGCTTTGAGGAATACTGGGAGTAAAGCCCACGCTACTCATCAAGTAACCACCATTTACACCTATAGAGAAGTCATTGCGATGTTCTCCGATCTGAGCCTTTGCTGTCATACCGCCCAGCATCAGAAACATCACCAATATCTTAATTGCTTTCATTTACTTATCTTTAATATGTCACATTTAATAGGTTACCGCCTCTATCTGACGATTGAATGTATAATGGATCAACTGTAATATCTGATTACGGTAACCACCCTTTGAAGTCTTGACAAAATGCAGAGGAGTCTGCACAGGAGTATAGTTTACCTGCGTCATCTGCCCTGTGAAATTCTTGCCATACTTATTGACACCCTGAATAAAGAACATCGCCTGATCATAACCCGTAATGGCAAATCGCGGCATTGCTATCTGCATAGGTTGATGGAACCAGGTATTGTATTTACTCTCCAAATCTATCGTCTTAGCAGAATTTGCATTATAATAGAATGTGGAAGGGATATAAGTATCATATTTATAGAAGCGGTCGAGATTGTACTTGGCATACATCAACCACTCGGTATAACCATAGAGGGAGATGTCAGCACCAGGATACTTGGCGGTAAACTCATCCAACTTATTCAAAACCTGAGTCAGTTGTGGCGAACGTCCCGTATTGAGTATCACTACATTTTGTTTGGAAGGAACAAACGCCTTGGCAAAATATTCCAATGAAGAGTTAACGTTGGTCACACTATAAGTAATCTTTCTCTTCTCCAGTTCCTTGCGGAGACCAAAAGTAAAGTTACCTTTACGTGAAGTACTGTCATTGCAATCCACAAAGATAGGATGTACATTCTTAAAACGGTTTAGGAAAGCCTTGATGCTTGCATCATTGAGCGATTCCGGAGACTGATAAACCTGGAAGATTTCCTTGCAGCGATCCACCTGGTCACCATTGATAGAAAAAGGAATCACCATCTTGATGCCATAGGTCTTGCAGAAATCAGCCAATGAAGCCACCTGCTTGGTATAAAGCGGACCAAAGATAAGATCACACTGATTGGCACCTTCCTGTACTAAAGTAGTACGAATATCCGCATCAATAGGCACATTCCAGGCATGAATATTCGTAGAGATACCTTGCTGCTTCAATTTTTCGCAAGCCATCAGAATGCCACGATAGAACTCCACCATACGCTTGCCGTCACCATCTACATCATGAAGAGGAAGCATCACCCCCACATTCACCGTATTGGCTTTCTTCTGAGGAGCCACCTGCTTCTGAGCCACATTGGTCTGAGCAGCACCAGCCGTAGTAGCAGTATTCTTCTCGAAAGGAATAAAGATAGTAGCACCTTTTTGGAGCATATATCCTTCCTTCTTCATTTCCGGGTTGGCTTCCATCAGTTCAGGCAGACTCAATCCATACTTATTGGCGATACCGAAAATCGTATCCTTTTTCTTTACCGTATAGATATCACGCCATTTAGTAGTCTGGCAGAACGCAGAGGCATTGAAAATAATCAATCCTATGCCCAACAAGATGTATCTCATTTTTTGTTTCATTTTTTTCGTTGATTTATGTTATTAATCCACAAAATTATGATTTCTTTTGCTTAATTTTATAATTTCATTTGCAAAAATACAAAAAAACTCTCATTCAACCATACTCTAATTCAGAAAATTGCGCTATCTTTGCAGAAATTTACATAAAGACATGAAAATAAAGACGAATTTCATATTATTATTGATGGTGTTTTTTGCCATGGCAACAACCAGTTTTGCAGACGATGCACCATCTATAGCCCCATCAGTCACCTATACAACCAGTGATGGTGAGACTTATGAGGACGCATCCTATTCAGGTTCCGCTCCTATCAAGGCAGCTTTCAAGGCAAACCCAACTGACATTTCTGGATGGACGCCCTACTATGAGTGGCATATCTATCACGACAGCGATACGGTACCATATATAATAAGGTATGAAGAAAATACAGATCTTGAATTTAATCAGTCAGGTCTGCACCGCATCATCCTCTATGCCAAATTCACGAAAGATGGACAGGTTATCGAACAGAACAATGAGGATTCTCCTCTCACTCTTACCATCTCTGAAAGTTTCTTGCAGATGCCTAATGCCTTCTCACCAAACGGCGATGGTATTAATGATATCTACAAGGCGAAAGACGGATACCAGAGTCTGACCGAATTTCATGCATATATCTTCAATCGCTGGGGACAGAAACTTTATGAGTGGAATGACCCTGCAGGCGGTTGGGATGGCACCTATAAGGGTAAGCCTGTGAAAGACGGTGTCTATTTCTGCCTGGTCAAGGCAAAAGGAGCCGATGGCAAGACCTACAACATCAAAAAGGATGTCAACCTGTTGAGGGGCTACATCGAATCCGGTTCTACGGCCACGGAATAAACCCGAGAGCAACAGGATTAGAAAGAAAGGAAATCATTCAAGTCGTATTTCCATAAAAAAGAAGTATTTCAAGAAGAGAAAAGCTTTTCAAGAAGCATTTCAATACAAAAATAGCATTTCAACAAGAATCAATTAACTTCAATGAATTCAGAAGAAGAAAAGATAAACGTGTGGGGAGCCAGAGTTCACAACCTGAAGAATGTGGACGTAGAGATTCCCCGCAACTCACTGACAGTAATTACAGGACTTTCCGGTTCCGGCAAGTCATCCTTAGCCTTCGACACCATTTTTGCCGAAGGCCAGCGACGCTATATCGAAACATTCTCTGCATACGCCCGCAATTTCCTGGGCGGCATGGAACGTCCTGATGTAGATAAGATTACAGGTCTCAGTCCTGTCATCAGTATCGAACAGAAGACTACCAACAAGAATCCCCGTTCCACCGTGGGCACAACCACAGAGATTTACGATTACCTGCGTCTGCTCTATGCACGTGCCGGTACTGCTTACAGCTATCATAGTGGCGAGGAGATGGTAAAATATACCGAGGAACAGGTCATCGACATGATTCTCAGCGATTACAAAGGTCATCGCATCTTCCTCCTTGCCCCACTCGTCCGCCAGCGCAAAGGACATTATCGCGAACTCTTCGAGAGTATGCGCCGCAAGGGATACCTATATGTGCGGGTTGATGGAAAATTTATAGAACTCGAAAGTGGAATGAAGGTGGACAGATACAAGAACCACAACATCGAGGTTCTCATCGACAAACTTGCAGTTCGCGATGACGACGAAGAGCGCATTCGCAAGAGTATCACCACAGCCATGAAACAAGGCGACGGCATGGTGATGGTCATTGATAAGGAGAAGGATGAATCCAAGATTTTCTCCAAGAGACTGATGGACCCTGTTACCGGAATGGCTTATCGGGATCCAGCTCCAAACATGTTTTCCTTCAACTCTCCCGAAGGAGCATGTCCACACTGCAAAGGTTTGGGAAAGGTAAACCAGATAGATCTCAAGAAGGTAATTCCAAACGAAGACCTCAGCATCTATGCTGGTGGAATAGCACCTTTAGGCAAATACAAAGATCAGAAGATTTTCTGGCAGATAGAATCATTGTTGGAGAAACATGATGCCACGCTCAAGACACCTATCAAGGACCTTGACGAAGACACCATGCAGGAAGTTTTATATGGTACACTTGAAAACGTAAAGATACCGAAGGAAAAGACAAAAACCTCTTCCGACTATATCTGTGCATACGATGGTGTTATCGACTATCTCCACAAAGTCATGGAGAATGATGACTCTACTGCAGGAAAGAAGTGGGCAGATCAGTTTATCTCCACCATAGATTGCCCAAAATGTCACGGTATGCGCCTGAAACAGGAGTCTCTCTCCTATCGCATCTGGGATAAGAACATCTCAGAAGTAGCATCCCTCGATATCGACGAATTGCTCGATTGGCTCGAACATGTTGAGGAGCATCTACCGAAGATGAAAGCCAAGGTGGCTCATGAAATCGTAAAGGAATTACGTTCCCGCGTAACCTTCCTCCTCGATGTCGGTTTGAATTATCTCTCTCTCAACCGTCAGTCTGCTTCCCTTTCCGGCGGTGAAAGCCAGCGCATCCGACTTGCCACGCAGATTGGCAGTCAGTTGGTCAATGTACTCTATATCCTCGACGAGCCAAGTATCGGATTGCATCAGCGTGATAACGAGCGCCTCATCAACAGTCTGAAAGAACTTCGCGACATCGGCAATACCGTCATCGTAGTAGAACATGATCGCGATATGATGCTTGCAGCCGACTGGATAGTAGATATCGGTCCGAAGGCAGGACGCAAGGGAGGCGAAGTTGTCTTTCAGGGCACACCAGCAGAAATGCTGAAGACCCAGACTATCACCGCGCAATATCTGAATGGCAAGACAGAAATCGAAGTTCCTGCGAAGAGACGTGAAGGCAATGGTAAGAGTATTATCATCCGAGGTGCAAAGGGCAATAACCTGAAGAATGTAGATATCGAGTTCCCACTCGGCAAACTCATTGTGGTAACAGGTGTCAGCGGATCGGGCAAATCAACACTCGTCAATGAGACGCTTCAACCGATACTCTCTCGCCATTTCTACCGTTCGCTCAAAAAGCCGATGCCATACGACAGTATCGAAGGCATAGACAACATAGATAAGGTGGTCAATGTTGATCAGAGCCCAATCGGTCGTACCCCTCGCAGTAACCCAGCTACCTATACAAACGTGTTCGCTGATATCCGCACACTCTTTGCCGGTTTGCCGGAAGCCAAGATACGCGGTTACAAATCTGGTCGTTTCTCTTTCAATGTTAGTGAAGGCCGCTGTCAGGCTTGTAAGGGAAATGGATATAAGACCATTGAGATGAACTTCCTGCCGAATGTATATGTACCATGCGAGGTTTGCCACGGCAAGCGATACAACCGTGAAACTTTAGAGGTAAGATATAAGGGAAAGAGTATTGCAGATGTGCTTGACATGACCATCAATCAGGCTGTAGAATTCTTCGAGAACGTACCGCAGGTTCTTCAGAAAGTCAAGGCTTTGCAAAGCGTCGGACTCGGATATATCAAGTTAGGACAAAGTTCCACTACTCTCTCTGGCGGTGAAAGTCAACGAGTAAAACTTGCCACAGAACTTTCCAAGCGTGATACCGGCAAAACCCTCTATATCTTAGACGAACCGACAACCGGACTCCACTTCGAAGACATCCGCATCCTGATGGATGTATTGGAGAAGTTGGTAGATAAAGGCAATACGGTACTGATCATCGAACACAACCTCGACGTCATCAAGTTAGCAGACTACATCATTGACATGGGACCAGAAGGCGGACGAGGAGGCGGTCAGTTGCTGTGTGCAGGAACCCCAGAGGAAGTAGCCAAGAGCAAGAAAGGATTCACTCCAAGATTCCTGGCAGAAGAACTCAAGAGAGAAAAGAAATAAGATTTTCAACACTATATTTTAACAAAAAAAAGATTGCTTTATGGATAAATTACCTATGAATGATGTGCCGATGCTGGTAAGCGCAATCAACTTCCTGCTTCGCGACCATGAGTTTGATACATTGGATGAGATTTGCTATCATTTCCATGTAAACCGTGCCGATCTGGAAGCTAAAATGGCAACCCAGGGTTTCGAATGGTCAGAAGAGCAGAAAAAGTTCTGGTAAAACAGCATCAATTAGCATTATTATGCAAGAAAAGCTCAGATAATTTATTTTATCTGAGTTTTTTTATGTACTTTTGCAGCCACAATAATTATCTCGGAAAGAGATCAGTTTAATAAACAAGAAAAACGAACAAGAATAAATAAAAAAATAAAATAAGACATGACTGCAAACTTAACAAAGCGACCCTTGTTTCGAGAGATTCAAGACTATGTATTCATCGCCATCGGCATGATTTCCTATGCCATCGGCTGGAATGTATTTCTCCTTCCTACCAACGTAACAGCCAGCGGCTTACCTGGTATCTCCTCTATTATCTATTGGGCCACAGGATGTCCAGTACAGATACCTTATTTTATAGTCAATTCCTGTCTTATCGTAGCAGCTTGGATCATTCTCGGCAAGAAGTTTTGCATGAAAACCATCTATGCCGTAATCGTAGTAACCCTTCTCACCTCCTATTTTTCACACCATACAGAAAATCTGCATCTTCTCCAGAGCCAACCGCTTTGGGCAGCATTCTTAGGAGCAGTATTTTGCGGATGCGGTATCGGACTCGGTTTTTCTGCGGGAGGTTCTACGGGAGGAACAGATATCGTAGCAGCCATCGTCAATAAGTATCGCGACATCTCTCTGGGCAGAGTCATCATGATATGTGATATTTTCATCATTTCCTCCAGCTACTTGGTAGTCCACGACTGGGAGAAAGTACTCTATGGATATGTAGTACTCTATGTCCAGGCTTTCTGTATCGACCAGGTGGTCAACAGTCGTCGCCGAAGCGTACAGTTCTTTATCATTTCCAAGAAATATCAGGAGATAGGCAAGCGTATCAATACAGATGCCGATCGTGGAGTAACTGTAGTAGATGCCTCCGGTTTCTATTCCGGTCAGCAAGTAAAGATGCTCTTCGTACTGGCCAAGCAGCGCCAGTCACAAACCATCTTCCGCCTCATCGAAGAGATAGACCCTCACGCCTTCGTAAGTCAGAGTGCCGTGATTGGCGTATATGGCGAAGGCTTCGACCAGATCAAGGGTAAGATCAAGAAGAAAAGCGAAGAAGGGATAGAAGAAGAAATAGAAGGGAAATAATTTCCAAGCAAAACATTTGGATGTTACAACAGAAAATCGTATCTTTGCAAAGGTTTCCTCAAGAAAATAACGAGGAGTTGTAAAAACAGAAGAAATCATGGAAGCAATCAAGAGATTACCAGTAGGAATATCTGACTTCAAGACATTACAGAGAAGTCATAAATATTTTGTTGACAAAACAAAGTACTTGCCATTATTGGAGGAGATTTCAAATTTTCTCTTTTTAATACGACCACGTCGTTTTGGCAAAAGTTTGTTTTTGTCAATGGTAGCCGATTACTTCGATTGCGCCAACAAGGATATAGAGTCAGAATATAAAGGCACTTGGATAGAAAGCCATCCTTTAGAATCCAAAGGAAAATTCCAGATTTTGCAATTTGACTTTTCCCAAGTATTGGACAAAATCGAAAATCTTGAGGACGACTTCAATACATATTGTTGCAGTTGCTTGAATCAATTTATTCAAAAATACCAGGACTATTATACCCCAGACACGGTAGAATGGGCTTTAGCAGCCACCACTTCCAAGGATAAGATCAACATTCTTGCCAAGGAAGCCAAGGAACGTGGCTATCATCTCTACCTTATCATTGACGAATACGACAACTTTACCAATACGGTACTCAATGAGTTGGGCAAGGATACCTACCACAATATGACACATAGTAGCGGTTTTTATCGCAGTGCATTCAAGATATTCAAGCCAAACTTCGAGCGTATCCTCTTTATGGGTGTCAGTCCAATCACTCTCAACGATTTGACCAGCGGCTTCAACATTGCCACCAACATCAGCCTACACCCATGGTTTAACATGATGTTAGGCTTTAGCGAAGAAGAAGTACACCAGATGATATCCTACTACATATCCGTAGGACTCATCAAGACGAGCGATTCTGCAAATGAAAACATTGATGAAGAAGAAAGGGTCAACAAGATAATAGCAGAGATGAAACCATGGTACGATAACTACTGCTTTTCAGAAGACAGATATAATATCGATCCGAGCATGTATAATAGCAACATGGTGCTCTATTATCTCAACAACCTCATCACTACAGGCAAAGCCCCCAAGGAGATGGCAGATCCAAGTTGCCGAACAGACTATGCAAAGTTAAAGAACCTTGTTCGTCTGGACCGTTTGGACGGTGACCGCAAGGGAGTCTTGATGAAGATAGCCGAAAAAGGCTACATTGATGCCCCAATAGCAGACTCATTTGCAGCAGAAGAAGTAATGAATCCTGATCGTTTCGTCAGCCTGTTATATTATTATGGCATGTTGACGATAGGTGGCACCGATCTTGATGCCCTTCATCTCGTGATTCCTAACAATACCATCCGTAAGTTGTATTACGACTTTCTGGTAGAACAATACCAGTCACTACACGGTTTGGATCTCAATGACTTATCTGCTATGTATCGTAAAGCGGCACAAGAAGGAGAATGGCAACCTTTATTTAAATATCTTTCCAGTTCATATTGGAAAGACAGTAGCATCAGAGATAGCATTCAAGGAGAGCGTAACATACAAGGTTATTTCAATGCCTACCTTCACCTATCAAAGCTCTTCATAGCGCATCCTGAGATAGAGGCAAATCATGGCTATTGCGACTTCTTTCTTTTAGCAGACACCAAGAAATACCCAACATTGCGTCATAGCTACATTATAGAGTTGAAGTATCTTAATTCTAAAGCAACAGTTGAAGAAGTAAAGATAATCAAGGAACAAGCCCTGAAGCAATTGAAAAAATACATTACAGACTCGAATATACAAAGTCTATCTGTAGGAACACAACTACACGGAATATATCTAATATTCCAACAAGGTAAGACGACAGAGATTGGAGAGATATAAACTTTTGCATTATTATACATGTTACCCAAGCCCAAATCGGGCGAAAAGTGCCATAATTTCGTTCACGACGAACATTTAACACTTCACAAGTTGGGTAACTCAGAAAAAATGCTTAATTTTGCATTTAGGAAGCATGTCATAAGATAGCAACTGTTGCTAAAATGGCGAAGTAAGAATCAATTTAACACCTCAAGGAAGGAGTCATTCTAATGAAATATCCAATAGGAATACAAGATTTCGAAAAACTACGTACAAATGGATATTCGTATGTAGACAAGAGCCGATTCGTGTACAAGTTGGCGACAGAGGGAGAATACTATTTTCTCAGTCGCCCACGCCGATTCGGAAAGAGCCTCTTTCTGTCTACTTTGGAAGCATACTTCCAGGGTAAGAAAGAACTCTTCAAGGGCTTAGCCATATATGACTTGGAGACCGAATGGAAGAAATATCCAATCTTCCATATCGATCTCAACACAGCCAACTTTCGAGAAAAGGACAGCCTATATAATGTACTTAACGATTACCTTACAGGTTGGGAGGACAAATATGGAGCCCGTGAGTCAGAAGCCACACTTGCCCTTCGTTTCAAGGGTGTGATAGCAAGAGCTGCGGAGAAAGAAGGATGTGGTGTCGTTATTCTTATAGATGAATACGACAAGCCTATACTTCAGACCCTGCGCGACCCTGAGTTACAGGCAGAACACCGTGCACAGCTGAAAGCATTCTATTCGGTTTTGAAAACCCAAGACCGATATATCAAGTTTGCATTCCTCACCGGTGTAACCAAGTTTGGCAAGGTTAGCGTGTTCAGCGACCTCAACAACCTGACGGATATCTCGATGGACCATCGTTATATCAGCATCTGCGGAATGACAGAGAAGGAACTGCTTACGAATTTCAAGGAAGGTATCAGCGAATTAGCCGAAGCCAATGGCGATACAGAAGAAGCCACAATAGCAAAACTGAAAGCAAGATACGACGGATATCATTTCGAGGAAAATACAGTAGGTCTCTATAACCCATTCAGCGTACTGAACACTTTGTCAAGACTTCGCTATAAAGACTACTGGTTTGAGACTGGCACACCCACATTTCTAGTTGACTTGCTGAAAATGCACAACTATCGTTTGTCAGACATGACAAAGGAAAGGGTATCAGACGATGTAATCAACAGCGTGGATTCACTGTCAACCAATCCGATACCTGTGATATACCAGAGTGGTTATCTCACTATCAAAGGCTATGACGAAAGGTTTAAGAAATACCTGCTAGGTTTCCCTAACAGAGAAGTGGAAGAAGGTTTCCTTAACTTCCTGCTGCCACTATACTGTTCTGCGGGTGATCGTTCCGCCTTTATGGTCGATGAGTTCGTCAAGGATGTGGAAGCAGGAAAAGCAGAACAATTCATTAATCGTCTCACAACTTTCTTTGCCTCCAACAGCTATCAGGTAGCAGGCAATGCGGAGCTATACTTTCAGAATGCCCTATATCTGGTTTTTAAGATTATGGGATTCTACACGCAAGTAGAATTGCCAACGAGTGATGGCAGAATGGACGTTATTATCCAAACTTCCGACTACATCTACATCATCGAATGTAAATTGGACGGAAGTGCAGAAGAAGCCCTGCAACAGATAGAGTCCAAAAACTATGCAGCTCCTTTCGCTATGGATAAGCGAACAATTATCAAGCTCGGCATCAACTTCTCCAGCAAGACAAGAGGAGTAGAGAGTTGGAAGGTGGGATAATTCAAGCATTGTTTTATTTTAGACTATTGCGAAATAAAAGACGACAGAGATTGGAGAGATATAAACATTAGCAAAACGAGCGGAAGAAATTAAAATCTTCCGCTCGTTTTTATTGGACTAATCCAGAACCTGCCACTCTTTCAGTCCTCTGCTTTCTTTAGAAAATTCAAGAGCTAAACAGATTATTTTCTTTTCACTTGCCGCATAAATATCAGCATAATGACGAGACTTCATCTGACTAATAGCCGCATTAATCCCGCCATTATCGTCCATTTTCAACTCCATGACATAAACATAAGAATCATTCTGAGCTATCAAATCAATTCGACCTGAAGCCATTTCAATTTCCTCCTTAGCCTCAAATCCGCACAAGTAAAATATATTTTTCAAAATAAAACGGAAATGCTCCTCAAACACAAATTGCTCTTTCTTTTGAATACTATAAGGAGTACCTGCTACCAACCCTTTGAGACAAAGCATAGCATCATCTATATTCCCCATAGACAAGTTCATTTTCAACTTTTGAACCAGAGTAGTCACTTCAGAAGAAGGCTTGTCTGTCATCATAGGCAAAACCATTTCATACATAGCCTTCTTCACTTCCCTATTTGGATAACCTAACAAGTAACAATCACCTTTCACACCCTTAATGGTAAGATAACCTGACTGATAGAGAAAGAGTTTCGGCTCGTCCATATTGACATCACTCATCTCCAAATAATCAGTATCTATGAGACTACCATCAAGTGAAGGTATATCATCCACATACTTTTTTAAAAGTTTATTAAGCATTTCATTAGAACCAGTAGCTATCCAATAAGAATTCAACTGAGAACGACTCAATGCGTTTAACACACTAAATGGGTTATAGACATTTTGCAAATTACGTGAAAAATGATAACCATCATAAGTAGCTTTAAGTTCAGAAAGCACTTGTGGCACATCTAAGGCATAGCGCAAAGCTAACCTTTCAATCTCCTCAGAATAGTATTGAGCCAATTCCTCATGGGTCAATCCACAAATAGCAGCATATTGCTCGTCAAAGCTTATATTAGTCAAAGTATTGAGCATACTAAACAGACTAATCTGTGTAAACTTCGTGATGCCAGTGATAAACACACATTTAATACAATAACCATAATCCTTTAGTCCCGTAAAGAAATTACGATAGATTTCCCTACATTCATCATGCTGATTCGTCTCATAGGTATGCTGCAAAGGCACATCATACTCATCTACAATGACGGCAATCTTTACTCCAGACTGCTCATAAGCCCTCTGAATGATACCATTTAGACGATTGCCCAAAGACCGTTCATTAGGATTCTTCCCATAAAACTTTTCGTATGTAGAGAGCACATAATGCAAATATTCCTTAAGTTCCTGAGCAGAAGAGCCACCCAAACTCATACTTAGATAGATGACCGGACGTTTGACCCAGTCTTCCTCCATCTGCATGATTTTCAATCCTTCAAAGAGTTCTTTCCTTCCTTCAAAATAACACTTGAGGGTAGAGCACAACAGGGACTTACCAAAACGACGAGGACGACTTAGGAAATTGTACTTAACGCCGTTAGCCAACTGCCATACAATATCCGTCTTATCCACATAGAGATAATCACCCCTACGCATTTCTTCAAAGTCCTGTATGCCCAAAGGCATTTTTCTTTTTTGTTTCATCATTTTGAATCTTTATTTTATCCCTAATCTATCTACTGTCAACATCAGTAGAAAATCGCCACTAAAGACAAACATATACAATAGTGTCAATATTCCTAAGGAAATTAAATATAGCTCATAATATATTTTGCAAATATACATATAAAAAAGAAAATCACCAAATATTTTCAAAAGATATTTTTCAAAATATCAGCACTCAAAAAGAGAAAAAAGGAAAAAATCTTATTGCAACAGTTGCTATGCGATGTATTCATTGTTATCCAAGAGGATGTCCAAATGTAAATGAGACCATCACTTCATCTTATTTTTCTTCCATTCATTGCATTTTTCCACTAAAAGAGGGATAAAATGAAAAATATCTTTGCTCAAACAAAATAAATTTAGTAATTTTGCATTATATATAAAATAAGCAAACAAAAATAACATGGAATATAAAGAAGAAAAAACAAAGCAAATAGATGTAGTTGCTATTGCCAAAACAATGTGGCAACATAAAAAGGCATACATAATTGCACTACCAGTAGTCGCAGTTGTATCCTATTTACTCATAGTTTGTGTACCAAGAACATATACATCTACTGTAAAATTAGCACCTGAACTTTCCAGTTTTAATTCAAGTTCTTTGAGCGATATTGCATCCTCCTTTGGATTTGATATGGGAACATCTAAGGGTGGTGGTGATGCTCTTTTTCCTGAATTGTATCCTGATCTGATTCAATCTAATGATTTTATAACCAGTCTTTTTGATGTGAAAGTAAAATCTAAAGATGGTAAGATAAATACAACATACTACAATTATTTATCAACGATGCAAAAAGCACCATGGTGGACACAAGCCATTGGAGCCATCAAAAACATATTTGCAAGCAAAGAGGCTTCAGGCATTAGTCAGCAAAAAGTTAATCCTTTTATGTTGACTAAAAAACAAGATGAAGTAGCAAAAAGCATGGGTGCTCTGATAAAATGTAGCGTTGACAAGAAAGACTATGTCATCTCAATATCTGTCGATGACCAAGATCCTTTGATCTGCGCAACAATAGCTGACACAGTAAGAGCAAGACTCCAGCAGTTTATTACAGACTATCGTACAAGTAAAGCTCGTACAGACCTGGAATATTATCAGAAGATGTGCAAAGATGCTAAAGAGAAATATGAAAAGGTACGTCGTACTTATGGAAGTTATTCCGACGCTAACCAGGACGTTGTCTTAGAGTCATTTAAACTGAAAGAAAATGACTTAGAGAACGAAATGCAGTTATTATATAATAATTATACTGCATTGACAACACAAGTTCAACAAGCACAAGCAAAATTATTAATGCAAACTCCGGCATTTACAACATTACAAAATGCCTCAGTTCCTTTGAAGCCAACAGGACCAAAAAGAATGATTTTTGCATTAACCTGCACACTGCTGACATTTGTCATTATGACATTATATTTCATTAGAAACGTCATCTTTACAAAAGAATAAAAAAATGGGATATATTACGGTTGTATTATTTACTGTAACAACATTTTTAGCACTCATAGAGAGATACATAAGGAAATACAAATTACTTTTGTATTTCCTTATATCGTTTGCTTTGATTCTAATAGCAGGATTAAGACCCGTAGGAATAGATCCGGACTCAAGCAACTACGAATATACATATATCCATTATGACACACCAAATGCATTAGAGGGAGTTGAATACTCATACCTTTTCCTATCAATGATTTTCAACAAAATAACAAGTGATGTGCATATTTTATTTCTATTTTATGCATTACTTGGTGTAGGCATTAAATTCTTTGCATTTAGAAAATTATCAAATACATATTTTTTACCTGTAATAGTATATATCGGATATTATTTTATTATGCATGAATGCATGCAGATAAGAACAGGTATATTATCCGCCGTATTCTTATTGTATATAAAAGCAATCGGAGATAAGGAAAAAAAGAAAGCAATATTTCTTTTGCTAATAGGTTTATTGTTTCATTATTCTGCATTACTTCTATTACCATTTCTATTTTTTTCAAACGAACCTTTAAACAAAAAAGGACGCCTGTATTGGGGAGCAGCAATACTAATTGCATATATAATTGCGATTTTAGGTTTTGCGGTATTATTCAACAATAATTTAAATATTCCTTATATAGGCAATAAGTTGGCATTATATCAAAAAGCCCAGGAAAAAGGAATGGCTGATACAAGCATCAATATATTTAGTCCATTAAACTTATTTTCACTATTGCTATATTACTATATGATGTATTTCTATGATACACTAAGAAAGGAAAATGTATATTTTACCATCATGATGAAAGTACTCACTTTTGGAATCGTCTTCCATGTCTTATTTTCATTTTTCCCAGTATTAGCGGTTCGAGGATATATGTTATATAGTACTGTTACCATAATATTATATAGTAACATCGTATCGACGATAAAACCCAAATGGGCAGGTATTATACTTGTTGCGTTAATCGCATTTATTTTCTTAAATTATGCCATACCTAACATTGGCACAAATCTCTTTTGGAAAGATTCATAAATTATAAAAAATGAGTTCATCTACAAATATAAATAAGTCACAACGAATTGCAATGAATACAATCATACTATTCGTTAGAATGTTCGTTCTGACAATAATCAACCTCTATACTGTCAGACTGGTTCTTAAAGGATTAGGAGTCATTGATTACGGAATTTTCAACGCTGTTGCCGGTGTTGTTACAACATCTGCATTTCTTATCAGCATTTTAGAATTAGCAATTCAGAGATTTTACTCTATTTCGTTGGGGAAAAACGATCAGGAAAGTCTGAATCAAATTTTTTCCATCAGTCTAAAAATTACGATTTTCATTTCTATAGTTATATTTATAGCTTTTGAAAGTGCAGGTTTATGGTTCATAAGCCATAAATTAAACATTCCTTTTGAAAGATTGGATGCAGCATATTATTGTTTTCATTTCGGTTTAGCAGCATTTATACTCACACTGTTGCAAATACCATTCTCTTCAGCCGTCTTTTCACATGAAGACATGAACATTTATGCTTTATTCTCATCAATCGACTATACTCTTAAATTCTTTATTGCTCTTTTAATAGGAAAAATGGCAATGGATAATCTCTCGTTCTATAGCTTAGGACTTCTTATAGTAGCAACCATCACATTCATAAACTATTGTTTATACAGCCATTATAAATATGCCGAATGCAAGTACAAAAAAGTAAAGAATCCCGAATTAACAAAAAAAATACTTTTCTTTTCAGGATGGACAATGTTAGGATCTTTTTCAAAGGTTTGCATGGTTCAAGGAAGTACTATACTTCTGAATATCTTTTTTGGTCCTATTTCCAATGCGGCATTTGCAATCTCTATGCAAATAAGCAACGCATTCAATGCACTTTGCAATAGTATGGTCTTAGCAGTTCGCCCTGCAATGATTAAAGCTTATTCAAATCAGTCCAATGACTATCTATATAAAACATTTAATCTCAGCAATAAATTCATAATATACGTATTACTTGCTGTCGCATTTCCAATGATAGCAAACATGGAACTTATTATTAAAATTTGGCTCCATGAAACTACACCGGAAACGGTTTTATTTGCGCAATTAACAATTATCCAAATTGTTATCCTTGCAATGAATAATCCTATCACTATAATAATTCAGGCTACAGGTAAAATTAAGGAATACTCCATTAACGTAGAGGGTATATCTCTACTATGTTTGCCGATTTCATATTTGGCATTCTATGCCGGACTTTCATCTGCATGGATTTACTACTCCATGATTGCAGTTTGCGGATTAGCACATATTGAAAGATTAAGATGTTTAAAAAAGACATACTCTATTTTTCAATACAAAGATTATATTAAAGAATTGTGTATTCCTGCATCAGTTATTATTGTTAGCGGAATAATTATTGAATATTTAATAGAAAATATACCAGTTAACGCAACAATCCAAGCTTTAATCAGCATCATCTGTTTGCCACTGTTCATGATTAGCATATCCTGCATCATAGGACTAAATAATAAAGAAAAAAATATCATAAAGGAGATTGTAAAAGCAAAATTCAAAACAAAGAAGTAGAAATACTCCTTTTTAAAAAGAACCATTTATAGTAAATGTG
Organism: Prevotella sp. AM42-24; assembly: GCF_003461825.1. Taxonomy (NCBI): domain Bacteria; kingdom Pseudomonadati; phylum Bacteroidota; class Bacteroidia; order Bacteroidales; family Prevotellaceae; genus Prevotella; species Prevotella sp. AM42-24. The sequence continues at coordinate 51,068 of NZ_QTXV01000002.1, forward strand.
ACATTCATATTGAAAAAAGTTTGGAATAAAAACAATGTTTGTATACTTTCTTCCGTTAATATAGGTAAAGGAGCTATCATTGGCGCAAATAGTGTCGTAACACATGACGTTCCACCATATTGCGTTGCGGCAGGCAATCCTGCCAGAATTATAAAAAAATTAATATAACAACATGAAAGCAAGAGTTATTGCATATTATTTACCTCAATTTCACCCAATTCCAGAAAATGATAATGTATGGGGACCGGGGTTTACTGAATGGACTAATGTTGCCAAAGCCCGTCCTGTATTTCATAACCATTATCAACCAAAGATTCCTGCAGACTTGGGATTCTATGATTTACGATTAGAAGAGACACGCATACAACAAGCGCAATTAGCAAAAGAAGCAGGAATTGAAGGCTTTTGTTATTGGCATTATTGGATGGGAAATGGCAAACAACTTTTACAACGTCCTTTCGAAGAGGTACTAAGTTCAGGAAAACCTGATTTTCCTTTTTGCCTTGCATGGGCTAATCATGATTGGAAAACCAACACGTGGAAAAACAAGGGTGGAAACAAAATGATTTGTGAGCAACTTTATCCTGGTGATGAAGACTACATCAATCATTTCAACCATCTCTTGCCAGCATTTAAAGATCACAGATATATAACAATAGATGGTAAACCACTATTTTTAATTTTTGACCCTTACCACTTTGCAGAAGTAACTCATTTCATTGAGCTTTGGAGAAAACTTGCAAAAGATAATGGGCTAAAAGGTATATATTTTGTTGCAATGTGTGCTTCCACTACAACTATAAAAAGAAATGCGGATGGAAGTATAACACGAGTATTGCCAAATTTGCAAAGTAGTGCCGATGTCTATAACAGCTTCTTAGATTTAGGATTCGATGGTATCAACCCAATTGGAAAGAACCGTGCAGAAATGCTTTATCAAGGTAAATACAAGAGAATAATTAGAAAAGCTATTCAGGAAAGATTTCCTTTCTTGCCAGCTTTAAAATACGACTATCCAAAAGTCGTGAAAAAATTCTTCTCTCCAGAAGACAATTGGGAAAACGTATTTCCAACCATTATCTCTAACTGGGATCGAACTCCAAGAGTTGGTAAGAATGAGGGCATTTACGTTAACTCCACACCTCAAAATTTTGAGAATCACATAAAAGATGCTCTAAAGATTATAGAAGATAAACAAAATGAACATAAAATCATATTCTTAAGATCTTGGAACGAATGGGGTGAAGGAAATTACGTTGAACCAGATATTAAATATGGTCATGGTTATTTAGACGCAATTAAAAATACAATTATTGATTAAATTTATGGAAGTAAAAATTATACCAACAGGTGGATTATGCAATAGATTGAGAGCCATCGCAACAGGAATAGCTGTTGCGGAGCGCTATCAATCTGGAGCTATCATATATTGGAATAACAGTATCGGCTTAAAAGCTGATTTCAAAGACCTGTTTCAACCAATAAATAATAAACATATTACGTTGAAAGAAAACCAGAAATGGATATACAAAATTGATGGTACAAAGGACTATCTGAAAAGAGCGTTACTTCTGCATCTTTTAAGTGAGCAGTGTATATTCAACTATAGCATATACAGAAGCAATAGTGATATTTACGAGAAATTGAAAAAGCAGTATAAAAATACTCTTTTGTTGATATCCTGCTACCCGATGTGTAAGGAATATGAGCTAAAGAATATATTTGTACCTCAACTCGATATACAGAAAAGAATCGACAAAGTTGTTCAAAATTTCACAAAAAGAACAATTGGAATCCATATTCGCAGAACAGACAACATTGAGTCTATAAAATCTTCACCTCTGGAAGCTTTTATTAATTCTATCAATGCAGAATTGAAGAAAGATGCAAATACTAAATTTTATCTCGCCAGCGATGATGATCATGTAAAGGATATATTGGAGGAAAAATTTCCAGATTCCATAATAACTATTAGAGAAGATGTAGATCGCAACACATTAGAAGGTATGAAATTTGCGGTTGTGGATCTTTTTTGTTTAAGCAAAACACAAAAAATTATAGGAAGTGTTTTTTCATCTTACTCACAAATTGCAGCAGAATTAGGAAATATTGAAATTGAATATGCAAAAATATAAAGAACCTGAGAATAATGGTTTGACCGTTATTATACCAACATATATTCCCAAAGATTATCTATGGGATTGTTTGGATAGTATAGAAAAGCAATCCTTAGATAAAGACAAATTTCAAGTCATCATTGTATTAAATGGAGAAAAAGAACCATATTGGTCAAAAATAGAAGAGCATCTCAAATCATATAAATTCAATTCCACTTTGCTATACTCAAAAGCAAAGGGGGTATCACAAGCAAGAAATATTGGAATTGAAGCTGTAAAATCGAGATACATCACATTTATTGATGATGATGACTGGATTAGTTCTTGCTATTTGGAAGAAATGTTGGCACAAGCAGAAAACGATGCTATCGTAGAAACTTATGCAAAATCTGTAGATGAACGTAAAAAAGAAGAAAAAGAACATTTTCTTGGTATTGCTTTTAAAAATAGCCAAAAGCACAAGAAACATAATATTCTGAATTCTCGTAGTTTTTTCTCCAGTTCTTGCTGTAAACTAATAGACATAAATTCTATCGGTAAAGAACGTTTTGTAGAAGGAATCACACATGGTGAAGATGCCTTTTTCATGTATAAGATTTCATATCGCATTAAAAAGATTAAGACGACTTCCGAAAAGGCAATTTATTATGTGAGAGAAAGACAGGATTCTGCTTCAAGGAATACTCAAATAAGAAATAAGAAGAAAAAGATGGAACGAAAAATGTTGTATTTATACTCTTCTACATATTTTTCTCATCCGTTTCGATACAACTTCTTATTTACAATGACTAGAATCATAGCAACATTAAGAAAGCTACTATTAGAATAGCAGCTTTCTTAATGTAACTTATTGATAAACTTTTATCCAATCTATTTCTGTTTCATAAATTGTATTCAACATAGGAGTATTCCAGCCTTCATCCCCTACACTCTGATTAAGGATTATATAATATGGGCGATCAAATGTCCATTGTCCTTCTTCGACCTCTTCGGAGTCATTTGATTTAAGAAACGTTCCTATTATTCTTCCATCAACATACATAGTTATATAAGTAGGAGTCCACTCCATTCCATAGATATGCCATTGATTAGGTGTCACTTTCTGAGCAAAAGAATTTTGCTGTTCAGTTTTACCTAATATAAAAGAACTATGAGAATGTACTGTTTGATGGGATTTCTGGTCAGTACCAAAAAACTCTACAACATCAATCTCACCATATCTATAAGGATTTCCTTGATTCTCTGGCAACAACCATACAGCAGGGAAATTACCCGGCAAAAAATTGGTTTTCATTTTCACCTCTAATTTTCCATATTTGAAAGAAAACTTACCTTTAGTACAAATTGCGCCAGTTAACATTTTCGCAGAATCAGCAAAAGCAGTATTTGGTATAGCCCGACATATCAATTTACCATTTCTCCTAAGAACAACTGATTTAGAATCAGATATCCATCTTGACCACTTATAAGGTTCTCGATCTGGGACTATCCATTTTGTCGTATCAAAACGTTCCTTTCCTATAGAATTAAAATCATCATAAAAAATCAATTTCCAACTTTTTTCTTTAGCCTGAACAGGAATAGAGTCAGAAATTAATAATCCACATAAAAGCAATAAAAACAGCTTCATATAGTTAGCTTTCATATCTTTTTCTTACAATGTTAACACAAAAAACTCATTTTTTGAACAAAAAAATAGCTTTTAATAATATTTTTATATTTGTATAACGTCCTTAAAGTCATGCAAGAAATCCATGTATAACATGTACTCACACATATAATAATCCAGTATTCTGTTTTTCGAACTGATACAGATGATTTAACACCAGACGAACATACTCTTCATTATTGAATAAATACTTTTTGCGTTCACTCCATTGATTAATATGCAAAATCACCAGTTCATATATTTTTTGAGGTTTCATTATCAGCCACTCCTTAAGATCTGCATTGTTATGCAAGATAAAATCAACAGTTGACAATAACTCCAAAAGATAATTGGAATAAAAGCCAGAGAGGAAACTTGCTGTTTTCTTACAAATATCCTCATAATGCCTATTCTCTTCTTTTGCAAAGAAGTCCTGGACATCTTTGAAAGTATCTGGTGACAACCAAATAGGATCAAATGGTTTTTGTTCCATCTGTCCTACACCTTTTAGATAACTTCCGTTTAAGTAATGAAGAACAAATCTTACCTTACCGGAATAAGGACCATAATAATACTGTCTAAACTGTAATTTAAAACTATCCTTTGCTCCAAATTTTTGCAGAAAATATGCCAGCTTTTCTGCAGCAAATTCAGACGCAAATTCTCCTTCAGAAACCAAGGAACAGAGCATATATAGCAACATAGCTCTTGCTGGAGTCAATTTCACTCGTTCAGATTTCATCAACTCTATAATTGCTTCATTTGGTTCATAAAGTATAATGTCACAATTCAGCTCAGACAATTGGTTAATAATCATCTGTTTTACAACATTCCAATCCAAGCCACCATTATGACTGCCTAATGGAGGTATTGCTATAGACTCGATATGATATTCAAGAATCTTATCTTTCAAATCTTTAAGTCCCATCTCTATATAGGAATACTCAGAGGGCTTTCTCCAGGTCGTTTTTGTAGGAAAATTTACTATGATTTTATTTATTCCATATACATTTTGTTCATGAGTTATGAACATAGAACCAACCCGAACAAGTTTATCTTTACATGCCTTTCTGTATAGAATATAATTATTAGGGTAAGCCTCCTTAAATTGCAAAGCTATACCTTTACCCATCACTCCCACAGTATTTACTGTATTGACAAGTGCTTGAGCAGAACTTTCCAATAAATTGCCTTTTACAAATCTAATCATATCTAATAATAATATTCTGGTTTAACAATAATTTTTTCTTTAGGAATCCCAAAAGAAATCATTTTTTCTAAAGCTTTCTCACTATAAACAAGGAATCCTACTATAAATTGAGGTGGAATCTCATCCTTAAATAACAATTCAGCCTCTTTTTTCCGTTTCCTATCGTCCCAAGGCGATTGATTGAACCAATATGTTGCATATACATCCTCCTGTTTTACAAAACTATCCAATCGTTGCAAATCTGACTTAGAATAGAATTTACTCATATTATTTAATGCATGTCCATCTGTAAAAACGCAATGCAAATCACTACAAATTACATCCTCTATACGTATTACACAATAGACTATCTCATCTGGGGCTTTCTTTGTCAAAATACCATTACCATTTTGAATATTATATAACATAGGGGATCTTGGTCCAAAATAGAAAGGAATATATTCGGATAGTAAAGATCCATCTGGCAGCAGCTTCGTTGAGCGGGCATCCATAACCGACATATCTCCTATAGGTACATAGCTATCACTTGCAAAAGGTGAATTATTATGTACCAAACCATATTTCATAACATGAGGTATGTTATTTATATGGATAATTCTAAAAGCAAACTTAATATGCTTCTTAAAATTTGTATTATCTTCCAAAATTAAATTTGATTCTAAATCAATACAAATATACGATTTTTATTTGAAACACACAAATATCGTTTGGTCTATTCAATAAAAATTAGTTTTTTTTGATATTGTTTTAAAACCCAGAAAATTCAAAACCAACTACTATTCACGTTTCTTTCAATCACATATTTCTTCATCATATTAATTCAGAACACACAAAATAAACATTTTATGTTTTTTTTGAACCAAAAATAACATTTTATAATATTTTTATAGTATCTTTGCAACTAAAATAATAAAAATGGCAAATAATATCGTTTCTGTAATTATGCCTACATATAATACTGGCAAATTACTAGTTGGTAGCATCAATAGCGTACTGAACCAAACATATTCTAATATAGAATTGCTCATTGTAGATGATTGCTCATCAGACGAGGAAACAAAAAGAATTCTTAATGATTTTTCACTGAAAGATTGTCGAGTAAATGTTACCTATCTGAAAAGTAATCACGGACCAAGTTATGCCCGTAATATTGCAATAGAAAAAGCCACAGGGCGATACATTGCATTTTGTGACAGTGACGACAAATGGCATCCTGAAAAAATCGAAAAACAAATTGATTTAATGAAAAAAAAGAATTGCGCACTATGCTGCAGTGCCTACTGTATCTGTGATATTCATAACAATATCGTTGGCATAAACATCCCTCCTAAGCACATTACATTAAATCAAATGAAATATGATAATAAGATTGGCTGCACTACTGCGATATATGATATTAAAAGATTAGGTAAGAAATACTTCATGCCAAAATTATATAAAAGTGAAGATTGGGCTTTATTCTTACAAATAATAAAAGCATGTAAGGATTGCTATGCCTATACAGAGGAACCACTTGCCTACTATTGTCTGAGAAGCGAATCCTTATCAAGCAATAAACTTTCAATGGTAAAATACAATTTAGCAGTATATCAGGAAATATTAGGTTATAATCCAATAAAAGCCTATACTACATTCTTATTAGGCTTCATACCATCATATTTCAAAAAAATCATAAGAAGAAAAATTGACAGCTATAAATATCTTAAGAAACATAGTAGTTTTACAAAAAAATAAATACGCAATATAGACAGAACTCTTTCAAAGAACCTGTATCAATAAGGGCAAACAACGAAATCATTGCTTGCCCTTATTGAACATTTTTAGAATTATGCTAACCTTTTCTAATTAGCCACTCTCCTATCGTCCGCTGGGTACTGTCATAGTTCACACCCACCTTCACTAATTTCTTGCCACTTGCGGTATAAGGTATTAAATAGCCCTTGTCATCAATCTGTCGCAATGCATCTTCTGCAGATCCATCATACTTAAGTTCAAACACATAAATCGTATTAGGCAACTGTAGTACGGCATCAGCCCTACCAATAGCACTCTCCTCCTCCACCTTAATGAACGCTCCCATCAGGTTGAATATCAGATAAAAAACCGTTTGAAAATCACGTTCATTCTTATTGCTTAAACGGTTAGAAATACTTGAGAGATAAGCCTTCAGGCGATTCATTGCCCCTTCAATATTCTCATCATAAAGAAAATCTATGAACTCTGTCACCAAACCATTGTTGTCTATTGAAACTGGAGACAGATAGTTAGGAGACAGACTTCGCAACATTCCTATCCTTACCTCATTGTTAGGATAACCCAACTGATAGCTCTTGGTAAGGGGCTTATAGCCCTTGATTGTAAGATAGCCACTTTGATAGAGCAAAGGTAAGGCGGAAGTCATCTGCTCGGGAGAAACATCGAAATCATCAATAGTAACTCCTTTTGTCTCTATATCCATCACGTTAACATGGTATTTCTGCAAACTCTTTATCAGATAACTTGGCGTACCAGAACCAAACCAATAGGATTCTATGGCTTGACCATTCATGGCGCGAATCAAGCTGAAAGGATTGAAAATATCCTCGGAATGCTTGCTGAAGTGATAACCATCATAATATAAGCGAAGTTCTTCTAAACATTCATCATAGGTTAATCCAAGAGCATCACCCAACCCTTCAACATCAGGCTTCATTACAGAAGTAAGTTCCGTCATACTTATACCGCAAATGGCGGAATATTGATCGAACATACTGATATTTTCCAGATTGTTCAACTCACTAAAGATACTGAGCTGAGAGAACTTGGTGATACCTGTGATGAAAACGAATTCCAAGTATGGATCAAGCTTTTTCAGAGGGCTATAGAAGTTTTGCATGATACGACGGAGTTGTTGCAGGTTGTCTTTCTCATGCACTACATCTAACAACGGAGCATCATATTCATCAATGATGACTACAGCCTTCTGACCTGTCTGCTTGTAAGCGCGCTTTACGATACCTTCCAGTCTTTCATTAGGATAAGTCTCACCTTCCCCTTTACCATAAAGTTTTTCGTAAGGTAAAAGTTCCAGATTTAGATAACTGACCAATGTTTCTGCATCCATGTGCTTAGCACCACTCATGTCAAAATGAAAGACTGGATATTTCACCCATTCCTTCTCATAATCAGCAATGGCAAGTCCTTCAAAAAGTTCTTTTCTTCCTTCGAAATAAGCCTGAAGGGTAGATGCAAAGAGAGACTTTCCAAATCGTCGGGGACGACTCAGAAAGATAAACTTCATTTTTTTCTCTCGAAAATTCACGATATATTTTGTCTTATCTACATAGAGATAATTACCCTCACGAATATTCTCAAAAGTCTGTATTCCTACAGGATAGAAATTAACTATTTTTGCCATAACACTCAGTTTTCTGCAAAGATAAGGGTTTTCAACGGATTTTCCAAAATTTTACTCATATTTTTAAGGAAACTACCTATTTTCTAATATCAATATGTAGTAGTCTAAAAAAAATAGAGAGAAAAATTGAAAAAAAAAGTAATTTCATACAATATTCATATTACTCTATCGTTAATAATATAAACGTAAAAGTTAAAAAATGAACACAATGCCTATAAATAAGCTTGCTTCCTACGAAGAAGTTGAGCTTCCAATAGAAGAAACATCTCAAATACCATCTTATATCAAGATGAATTCCTATGTAAACAATCCTCGATTCATTGCTGATGGCATGAATGAGTTTGAGCGCAATATCAAGCGCATCGGTGACTTTTTGCTTTCAGGAATAAGTCTCATCATATTTTCACCTCTATTTGTCATCTGTTACATTCTGGTGAAAAGAGAGGATGGAGGTCCTGCTATCTTCAAGCAAGAACGCATCGGGCGCTTTGGACGACCTTTCTATATCTATAAATTCCGTTCGATGAGAGTGGATGCAGAGAAGAATGGTCCTCAGCTTTTCGGGCACAAAAAGGATAATCGTATGACAAAGATTGGAGTTTTCCTTCGCGACCATCATCTCGATGAACTTCCTCAGCTCTGGAATGTTTTCAAGGGTGATATGGCGTTTATTGGTCCTCGCCCTGAGCGCAAGTTCTATATTGATCAGATTATGGAGCATGATTCTCGCTATGAGTATCTCTATCAGATTCGCCCAGGAGTTACCTCCTACGCTACTCTCTATAATGGTTATACTGATACCATGGAGAAGATGCTGCGAAGACTTGATTTAGACCTCTACTATTTGGAGAATCGATCATGGTGGTTTGATGCAAAGATTCTCATCAAGACTTTCATCAATATCGTTTTTGGAAAGAAATTCTAAGAATAAACTTAAGAAATTAGGGCAAGCACCTATCCCGGTTGCTTGCCCTAATTGTTTTTATAGCATCTTCATCACATCCTCAGCGCCATAGGAATAACTACCCTCCTATCACAGTCCAATCATCAATAGTTCGACTATCATCTGAGAAATTAATACCCACAAGGAACTTTTTGCGCTTATCATCTGCAAAAGCAGAAAAATACTTTTTTTCCTCTATTTGATTGATTGCTGTTACCGCATCCTTTCCATACTTTAATTCAAAGATAAAGATACAATCAACAGTCTTCAAAACTAAATCAATTCTACCATCTGAAGTTGGAAGTTCTGGAGAAACATCCGCTCCTAACATGGCAAAAATAGTGTACATTACTGCTTGATAATGACGCTCATTATTATTAATTAATGTATAAGGGAATTTATCATAAAAAGTTTTCAAATGAGGCAAAAATGCACTCATATTACCTTCTTTTTTTACATGCTGAAAATATGCACCGCATAAAGCATCATAGCTACCCATCCCATCAGGAGAATAGTAACGGAAAAGGCTTTCTGAAAATCCCTGACGAACTTCCTCATTAGGAAAACTCAGGAGATATTGTCTGCGCTCTTTATCATATTCTTTAATGGTCAAATAACCACTTTGATACAATACAGGCACCGGATCAGAGATGTTTTCCGTAGGTACATCAAAGCGACTTTCAGAAGCCCAAATCCGATCTAATTGAAGCATATCATATCCCTTCTTCTGTAACAATTCTACAAGAAATGTTGGTGTACCAGAAGAGAACCAATAGTTATTTAATGATTTGTCATCCAAAGCATTAATAATGCTATACGGATTATATACGCCTACAGATTTTCCAGAAAAATGATAACCATCATAATGCTTACGCAATGTAGTGACTGCATCGTCAAAAGACAAACCGTTTTCTTGAGCAAAAGCGTAGATTCCATCATTAAATTCTGTGAGCAATTCCTTTTCGGTAAAACCACATACTGCAGAAAACTCATCCTTCATCGTCAATATCTTCAGATTATTTAATTCACTGAAAATACTGACCTGACTAAATTTTGAAATACCTGTGATAAAAACAAATCTCAAATTAGAATCCTGTTGCTTCAAAGGACTCAGAAAATCACGAATGACCTCTCGAATTTCATCCTGTATCTTTTTGTCTTTTACAGAGTCATGCATAGGAGCATCATATTCATCAATGAGCACAACAACTCTCTTGCCTGTTTGTTCACGAGCTGTAGATATGATATTGGCTAATCGCACATTATAGACTTTACAAGCGTCAGCACTCACCTCAATATGATATTTCCTTTCATACTGAGAAAGTATATAATCAAGAGTTACATGCAGATTGTCCAATTGATAATATTTACCAGCACTCAAATCAATATGAACAACAGGATATGATTCCCATTGTTGCTCTAACTTTTCTATCTCCAAACCCTTAAACAATTCTTTACGTCCCTCAAAATAAGCTTGAAGTGTCGAGACAAGCAATGACTTTCCGAATCGACGAGGACGACTTAGAAATTGATTTTTGGCATAATGTGCCAACTGATAGACCAGAGTTGTCTTATCAACATAAGAGTAGCCCTCTTCTATGATTTGTTCAAATGTCTGGATTCCTATAGGATATTTCATATTGCTCACATTTTTCCGCAAAGTTACATTTTTTCTTTGAAACTGCCAAATGATTATAGCTATTTATTTAATAACGACAAATATTTTCGCAATACCGATGGGTGACAGGGGTGACAGACCCCTCCACAAAAAAACAGGAAACTCGTGTCACTGGTGTCACCCAACAAACTGGCTCCAATAAAGGGCTTGACAGAAAACGGTGACAGGTGACACTTTTATATACTCTTTTTTTTATGACTTACCGCGCGAAAATAGATAAAAGATTGATAATCAGAGGGAGACATCCAAATTGGAGGGTAGTGGCTCCAATGCATAAAAAAAAGATGAAAAGTAGGTGTCACCGACACCCTTGAGATTTTTTTGTAAAACTTTACGCTTTTCAGAAACAAGCCATTTGAAGGAAGCAAATGACTTGTTTACGATGAGGAAATGACTTGTTTGCAATGAGGAAATGACTTGATTCGCTGTCCTAAATGACTTGATTACAGGTACTAAATGACTTGATTCGCTGTCCTAAATGACTTGATTACAGATGCTAAATGACTTATTTGGGAAAACAAATACAAAAGAGAAAAGCATCAAAAGGGATAGAAAGGGATAGAAAAGCATCAAAAGGGATAGAAAAGGATAGAAAAGCATCAAAAGGGATAGAAAGGGATAGAAAAGCATCAAAAGGGATAAGTAAGCGCCGGAGAAACTGTAACTTTGCAGCGTCCTTCAGAACTTGAAGTGGCAGAATTTGGTATAACAAACAAAAAATGGAAAAATGGAAAAGCAAATAACACTTTCAGAAAGCAACAAAAATGTCGAACTGATATTGACATCAATCCGACTTTTGAATATTTTCAAAACAAGAATCCGTTTAGAACTTCTTGAATTTCAATCGCAAGGTCTTCGAACGAAGAATCATCTTGCTTCCGCTGAGTGCTTCCTTAGCGAAACCTTCCGGAAGATTGTTGATTCCGTAGTATCGCAAATCGTTGGTAACCTCGGTCAAAGGAATATCACCACCATTGTCCTGATGGCCATGATTAATAAAAGCCTGAGTAATCTTCAAACTATCAGAAGTTTGCTCAAAGCGGAAAAACATCCGCTCAGTATTATTGTCATACTGTGTTGCCGCAATCAGTTTATACTCAATTCCCCAGAAGACATGCAACTTAGACATATCAACCGTCTTGCCATTCTCAAGAGAATCAATACTCTCCAGATGCCAGAAGCCATCAAGCTTGCCATTGTCACTGGATTCCAGTTCACAGGAAGAGAAAGCAAACATGCTAATAGCTACAAAAGCTACCATCATGGCGTGAACAATCTTATATTTTTTCGTAAACATATTCATACTCCGCTATTAAAGTTTAAAGATGCCAGACTTGCTTACCGTCAACTGGAAACCAGCATTATGACCCAACATCTGGTCGCTTCCAAAATCCATACCATACGCACCTTTCACCTTCCAATCATGGTTAAAGTGATAAGCACCCTCAACCAGGAAGCTGACATTGTGATGCATTTTATTGAATGGAATCCTATAAGTACCCCATCCTTTCTGGAATGTACCCAATACTCTATATCCGAAACGTTCAGTTGGCATACCGTCAAAACCTAAGTGATAAGCAACAAAACGGTTATTTAAAACCCGGATGCTTCCATCGGTGTTATAAATTGGAGAACGGTAAAGCGGATTACCCATCACCTGTCCCCAATGCTGCCAACCTGGATAATTGGAATGATTATAATAATCATCACTACCTCCAAGATGGTCTGGAATATTCTGTGTACGATCATGATAGCAAGGACCGCTCTGATACTTTGTGTAAATATACTCTAAGACCACATTGCGCAACCAAGTACCATATTTGACATTCAACTCCAATCCAAGAAGCATGTCCTTCAACTTATATCGATAATAACGGCGCTTGGTATGAGTATTCCATTGATCACCCGTACCGTATCCATCATAATCGAGGAAGAACATAGCACTATGGTCCTCGAAGAAATGATCTCCATAAAATCCGAGTTTCCAGGAATCAGCATCATAATTGATACGGAACACCCAACTGCCCAGCGTATTACCAGCTACATTATGATACTCCTCCCCATCAGAAGCATCGTAACCACCCGGTATAAAAGCCTGCCACATACCCTTCAAACCTCCTTGAGTTGGTTCGACATGCATCACGCCATTCACTTTTTTATACGGCGTACCTCCAAACTCAGCTGCCATTTCCAGTCCTAACTCCACGCTCAGCGGGAAGAAAGAACCCTCATTACCTATCCTCAAATATCCCGCCTTGCTATGATAGAGCATACCATCAGCATACTTGGACTGGCGCTGTGTAAAGTCGTGCTGCCAGTTCTCATCGGTCATCTTACCATAGGCAATATGTCCCTTGATGGCTAACCAATGATGGGCAAAAGGAAGGGTCCAATACTCCGGCAATGCCAAGCGAACCTGTGGTACCGGACGGGCATTGATACCAAAAGTCTGGCTACCACTGCTTAAAGTCTGATTCTTCAGTTCCATAGGATACTCCTTGGCACCGATACTCAGCACACCATGCAGCCAGCGAGCTTCCACAAAAGCCTGCTGAACTACTACATTACTCGTATAATGAATCGGTGCTGCCACATCTAAGCCATAACCGATGCCCCAACGACGGGCTGAATCAGTACCCAACGGACGGATGACACTACCACGGAGATAACCGTTGTTCTTCTCCAGCGAACTGAGTCCATGCTTATTGGCATTGAGCCAAAGCGGAGTCTTACCCTTGGAGAAAGAACCCTGCATCTCCACATTGTAATGAATATCCTTGCCCAAATCCAACTTACCCGGATCTACATCCTCCTGCCAAAGATACTGGGCAGAAACAGAGAGAGGTAAAAGCAGAAATGCACTAAAGACAAACGCTTTTTTCTTATTAGTCTGATAAAATTTCATCTATAATTACTTTCGAAAGTTTTAATAATAACGGAATTTTTCACCTTTTATTATATATAAGGGACAAATTATTGCATTAAGATAATGACCTTTAGGGAATTTCCCCCACCTCTTTAGGGAAAAACCTTTCCTTTGCCAGATATTTCGCCGTATCTTTGCAGCAGAAATAAAACAAGAAGTCAAACTTTATAAAGAGATATGATTATGAAGAAGTTTATATTAGCCCTTGTAGCAATGGTCACAATGACCTTCACTACTGCATCTGCAATGAGTTACGAGCAGGCTCGCCAGCAAGCTCTCTTCTTGACAGATAAAATGGCATACGAGTTGAACCTCACAGACGATCAGTATGAGGCTGCTTACGAAACCAACCTCGATTATCTGATGAGCGTCAATACAGTGGATGACCTCTACGGAATCTACTGGAGACAGCGCAATATGGACTTGAGCTATATCCTCCTGGACTGGCAATATCGCACATTCATCAATGCCACATACTTCTATCGCCCTCTCTACTGGGACGCTGGTTACTGGCATTTCGGCATCTATGCCAGATATCCTCACCGCGACTACTTCTACTTCGGTCGCCCTCACTTCTACGTTTCCTATTGTGGAGGACACAGCTGGAGAATGAATGGTGGTAGAAGCTGGTATCATGGACGCAGTTTCGGTGGTCCACGTCCTGGCGGTCATCCAAGAGTGGGTATGCGTGACGGATTCAACAGAGGAGATTTCGGTCGAGGACAAAGTTTCGGAAACATGAACCGAAATAATGGAAACTCAAACCGCAACAACGGACATAGTTTCGGAAATATGAGCCGTGGCAATGATAATCGCCCTCAGAGCGTGAACAGACCACAGAATAATGGTGGTTTCGGCAACCAGAGCAGCAGTTTCGGCAACCAGAACCGTCAGTTTGGTAATCGCCAGAGCAGTACCCGTACTACTGTTACCCGCGAGAATCCATCAAACAACAGCAGACCTGGTGGTTCTTTCGGTGGCAACCGTGGAGGCTTCGGTAGTGGTTCTTCTATGATGCGCAGCTTTGGCAGTGGCAATACTACCAGCCCATCCAAGAGTTTCACTCCTCGTTCTAATCCAGGAAACGGTGGTGCTTCTTTCGGAAACAGTTCTCGCTCCTTCGGTGGTGGCAACCGTTCTATAGGTGGACCTACAAGAAGCAATGGTGGCGGTTCTCACGGCAGTTTCGGAGGACGCAGATAACTTTGAAGACAGAAATTCATAAGATATAAGAAAAAATAAAAGAGTTATAAAAATCAAGGATAACAAATAAGAAAGTTATAAAACTCAAGTAAAAACAAAAGAGAGTTATACAATACGCTGATAATAAGTTAAAGAACAGACCATTTATATGCATAACATTTACCATGCTGAATAATTAAGTATAGTAAAAGATGAAAGTTCAATAGGTTCAACATAGGTAAAAGGACCAATAGAGAGTTATTTACAGAGGCTTCCCCTTTCTCCTGCAACGGAGAATACGGGAAGCCTCATTTTTTTATATTCATCAAACGTTTCTTGCAAGATAATAAAAACACGTATGATGATTCGTTCAAGAAACTGTTCTTATATCAGATACAGAACTGAATAGAACAACTGGGCGGCAAATACATAGAGCACGATGAGAGGAGAAACCTTAGAAATACCATACGACATACAGCAGAAAATATCCTCCACTCCTTTCAGGTTATCACTGATAACACCGAAACTGCAGCAGACTACGGTTACAGCAAAAGCGGTATAAGGTATGATGCTCTGCGTAAAACTGCTTGGAAAGAGACCGCCCATCACATTCAGCAGGATGGCATGAGGCAACAGGGTGAGTGCCAGCATGATAATCACAAATACCCCCAACTCGAAACTTGCCACGCCCATTGCAAAGCGCTGACGATACTCGTCTGGCTTATAATGGACAATACCACTTCTACAGAAAGCTCCATAAGCGATACCACCCAACACAAGCCACACTAATACGGGCGAAGCTATATGATTCTGGAACTGTCCGAAGAACCAGCGGATGCCCTCAGAACTCAAGAGCGAACGGTTATAGTTCTCCGGCATCGCAGCCGTCAATAGCCACGAAGTCAGCATCAGCAGGATTTGAGCCACGCCCAAACCTAAAGCCAAATACGAAAACACCTTCATTTTCTTCATCGTTCTCTCTATTTTTTTCCTGATTAAATCCTATTCTATATCTTTCTTGATGCCGCAGCTTATTCTGGATCAGCCTCGAGATTGTCGATATCTAAGATGCGAAGTTCGCAGGCCCTTACCACCAGACGGGTAGCATTGATGCCCATACCATTGTTGCCATCAGGGAAGAGTTTCTGTACCAGTTCGTTCTGTCGCTTTTCCAAACTCTTCACACCGAAAGGCATACCTCGCAGATTGGTAATCTGCTCCTTGGTATAACCGAGGGCGAGATGGCGAAGGAAGCGCTCGTCATATTCGTCAATCTCATAATTTACCAAAGCCTCCTGGCGCATCAACTGACTATTGACACTTTTCTTGAAACGTTCTACGATCTTCTGCAGAATCGGCTGATTGAAAACCATCTTCTTACCACTCATGCAGGAAGCCACATCGCCACGGGTCAGGAGTTCCCCACTCTTCAGGATAATACCATCGCAACCTGCATCAAGAACATCCACCCAGAGCTTCTCATTCAGGATTTCTCCCGTGAAAATCAATACCTTTACGTTAGGATACTGTTCCTTGGTATAGCGGCAGATTTCTACACCCACCGTAGTGGAACCGCCCAAACCAAGATCGAGAAGCACGAGGTCAGGCAACTGCTGTTTGATGAGTTTCCAATAGCTCACCTCACTGTCAGCTGTTCCAATAATCTCAGCTTCGGGTATATCGTTTTTGAAAATTCCTTCCGTACCTTTCAGTTCCAAAGGTACATCCTCTACTATGATTACTTTAAAATTGTCCATTATCGTTTATTTGAGTCTATGTTGAATTTATGTTTTAACTATCCTTGATTCTATACTAACATCCCCGGCAACACCACCTCAATGACCAGGAATCCATCATCAGAAGGCTTTGCCTGGATACCGCAGCCACGAAGATTGGTCGTTTCTCCCATCTCCCTCACTATCTGGCGGCAAACTAAGAATCTCATATTCTCGGTCAGCGGAGTGAAAAGGCGATGATGCAAGGAATCGTCGTATCTCAATTCTGAGAAGACAAACTGGCAGGTAGCATAAGCCGTATGCACAGTTTTGATTTCCTGTTTCACTTGCGTGATGGCAATACCATGCGCCTTGGCAAGATCCTTCACGGTTTCCTGTATCAGTCGGAAGAGATAATCCTTCAGCGCAGCATCACACTTCAGATTGGTTTCCACCTGTTCCATCGCCTGCGCACTCAGCATCAGATAGATGGATTTATAGTAATCTACCAATTCTTTCAGAGAAGCTACATCATCGGGGGATGCCTCTATCAACTGTCGGATACGTGACGGATAATACATCGTCTCATGCTTCAACGTAGAGAGGCAATTATCTAATACAGAATTAGATACGTGCAAACGATCATTCTCAAATCGCACCCTTCTCAACTCATCTTCCAGCAGTTGATTATCTGCCTCCTTGCCATTCGATAAATCCAGTCCACGTTTCAGTTCTTCCTCAATCTCATGCACCACCTCATCCAAACGGAAATTGGCACGGGTATGCCGGGACTTCTTACTCCATATTTCCCTGATGCGCTTCAACTTCTCCGGTATAGACTGGTCGCTGAGCAACAGAAGATTGATATCACGGATGCGATCCACCGCAAAGCGATAGGTCACTACATGGCGATAATAGAGCAGATAGTAGGCTATCGGCAACTGCAACAACAGGAGAAAGAGCAGGATGACAGCTACCGTCTTGGAGTTTTCCGAACTCTGCATCGTGCGGACATACTCAGGCAGTGTATTATCAGTACTCCGTTCCCGGAAGAGTTTGGTATAAACCTTATTGTTTCTATCATACAAAGTCCATTGATGCAAGGCAAGCGCAGCCACCGCACTCTCATTTCTGATGTCGAGAATAATGCTGTAGTCGGTCGTCACACTATCAGCAAACCATTTCAGTTCGGCAGCTTGAGAGAGTTTTGGACTGCTCACCATCAGATTTTTACCCTGAGGATACTGGCGCAGATAATGCTGATTGAGATAGTAGATGGCAGAATCTGCAAATGCCAAGGTACGCTGGTATGTACCATTGATATTGCTAAAATAAGCACTGTCGGCAAAGGCATCAGCCAAAGTGAGTTCTCGGGAAACCTTTCCGGTAGCCAGGGTATGATGATGTATCTGGGATGCAAAAGACGACACGGATGATGCCAACAAAAGAATGACACCAACGATCATCCGTCCGATTCCCTTAGGCAGTCGGAAACGGAACACACTACCCTTTCCCACTTCACTCTCTGCCTCAATACGACAAATATTGAAGATACTGCTCACCTTCTTATATTTCTCGATGATACCCATGCAGTTAAGGAGTCCGAATCCATGACCGCCCGTATAGGTACGGTCGAAGACATGAGTCAATTGTTCCTCATCCATTCCCTTACCGGTATCAGCGATGACGATTTCTACGTATTTATCATGTTCCTCTGCAGAAACAGTAACCTTACCTCCAGCAGGAGTAAACTTGCGTGCATTGTCGGCTATGGTATTGATCATAAACAGCGTCAGGGTGCGGTCTGCCTTCACCTTAGCTGTAGTTGGCTGCACATCGAGTTTTATCTTCTTCATCTGGAAACTCATCTTACCCTTTGCCACAATATCGAAAAGCGGTTGGAGAGGGAAAGAGACGATACGGAGATTCAAAGTTCCCTGTCGCATCTGAATCCAGTTGGTCAGGATGATGTTATACTGGTTGATCTTATCCGTCAGTTCTGAGATATACTCATACCGCTCCTGTTTTACCTCATCCGGGGTACTTTCATCATCCTCTGCCAACTTATCCACCTCATGAATCATGCGGTCGATGAAAGGCGTGATACTGTTTACTAAAGAGACCTTGGCACGCTGCTCCAGATTACGTTTTTTATTGTCATCAAGATGCAAACGGGTTATGGATATCTCTTCATCCAATTCTTCTGTTATTTCATTTATATCATTGATATACTGTGCATTACGCTGCTTCCACTGCTCTAAAGGTTCAAGCAGGGAAGACAGCGGTTTAGACTGTATCTTTCTTCTTCGCATACGGTCGAAGAGATACAGGAGGATAACCACGAGCAATATCATGGCGAGTACCGCTGCTATCATGAGATTGAGCTGCAGAGCATTATCATCAAGCAAGGTGGCGCGAGCTTCCAACTGCCTGTCCTGACGGGTTCGCTCCTGCAAGTCAAGATAGATATTGCGGTTGTAGTCACTCTGCTGTTTATTATCGAGCGCAGAATATACCAAACAAAGTCGTTCACGGATAGAAGCCACCAGATCGGGAGCTGACTTGATATTCTTGCTCACTTGCAGGGCACGAAGCAGACAGTCGCCTGCAGAATTATAATCCTCTATAGCGAAGTAACATTCAGCCAGCGTACGGTAACCACCAGCTATCTGGTAGGTATCACCATAAGAAATGAAAAGATTCAGCGCACGCTGAGCTAAATTACCAGCCAAGAGCGTATCTGGCATCTGTTCTACATTCAGATACTGGATAGCCGGCAAATTGTTCCGGATGAGGAAATCTCGCATCCTTCCATTCTGTAGATGTTCACTGATAGCCTGAAGGGCATTAGCCTGCCAGTAAGGATAACCGCCAGCCATCGTTCCATCAGACATGACAACTCGTCCGGCTGAAGCCAACATATAGCATTGTATCAGATAGTCAAATTCCGTCTGTGCTATCTGTTCAGACGTTCCATTGGTGATGGCGCCACCCGAACCGATATTATATAGATAGTTGAGATACTGGGCAGTATCTGCTTCAAGTGCATCCGCATCAATATCGTTCAAAGCCTTCAGCATCGGTTCTTCCAGACCGACATAATAACAATAGGTGGCATCAACGATATCAAATTCGCTATGAGCATAGGTGGCACGTCGCCGCTCACGGGGTGGCAGATTGGAAGCCTCCTCGCCCAAGCGGCGCAAGCGCACCATCGCTTTCTCGCGATAGGAATAAAAATCTTTGTTGTGAGATTCCCGCTGACAGATGCGCATCATCTGCACATCAGCAATGAGAAGCTCCAGTTGGTTGTTGCTTTTTTCTTCCACAAGACCGAGCCATCGGCGAGCCTCCTTGTAGTTCATCTTTGCCATCTCTACGAATGCTAAGTTATTGCAAGCCTCAGCATATCCGGCACTATAGTCATCAGAAAGAGCTAAAGCTCTCTGTGCCAACATCTTAGTAGAATCAAGGTCACGGTAGTGATAGGCGTATGAAAGTGTATTCAACCGATCCACCTCCTGCTTATGAGAAGGACCACAAGCTGAATAGAAAAACAGCGCCAACATCATCACAATGAAGGCGCTGAACTTTTGCGTGATATTAATTTTGGCCATTAAGCCATTAAATTCTCAATTAACCACGAGCCTTGGCAATATAGCCAAGAGCCTCTTTACACTTAGCTGTAACTGCAGCCCAATCGCCAGCAGCAACAGTCTCCTTAGGGAAGAGCTTAGAACCCATACCTACACAGAGAACACCTGCCTTGATCCAAGGAGTCAAGTTCTCTTCAGTTGGCTCTACAGCACCAGTAACCATGATATTGCTCCAGCGCAAAGGTGCCATTACATTCTTAACGAATGAAGGACCACCTACGTTACCTGCAGGGAATACCTTAGTTACATCGCAACCTGCAGCCTGAGCATTGTTGATCTCAGTTACAGAACCACAACCAGGAGAATAAGGAACCAGGCGACGGTTGCATACAGGAGCAATCTCAGGGTTGAAGTTAGGACCTACAATGAAGTTGGCACCCAACTGGAGATAGAGAGAAGCTGTACCAGCGTCAACGACTGTACCAGCACCAAGGATCATCTCTGGGCAATCCTTGTCAGCCCACTTTACCAACTCACCGAAGATTTCGTGAGCGAAATCACCACGGTTAGTAAACTCGAATACACGTACGCCACCCTCATAACAAGCCTTGATGACGTTCTTGCAAATTTCAATATCCTTATTGAAGAATACAGGAACCATACCAGTCTCTTTCATGGCTGCCATGACCTGCATTTTGCTAAACTTTGCCATTTTTTATTTAAATATTAAATGTTAAGTGTTAAATGTTAAATAGGAAGAGCGCAAATGAATTCTACACTCTTCACTTAAATTATCGCTGAACGCGACCATTAGCGTTACCACCAGCAAGACTCTCTACCTCGTCAACAGAAACCAGGTTGAAGTCGCCAGGGATAGTGTGCTTCAAAGCAGAAGCAGCTACTGCAAACTCCAAAGCCTCAGCCTGAGTATTCTTAGTCAAGAGACCGTGGATCAAACCGCCAGAGAAAGAGTCACCACCACCTACGCGGTCGATGATTGGGTTGATATCATAATGCTTGCTCTGGTAGAACTCCTCACCATTGTAGATAAGAGCCTTCCAACCATTGTGTGTAGCAGAGAGAGACTCACGAAGTGTAGAAACTACATACTTGAAGCCAAACTCTTTCATCATACCCTGGAAGATACCATAGTATCCCTCAGCGTCAGTCTTACCACCCTCTACATCGGCATCTGGCTTGAAGCCCAAGCAGAGCTGAGCATCTTCCTCATTACCAATGCATACATCTACGTACTGCATCAATGGACGCATAACAGAGATCGCCTTCTCTGAAGTCCAGAGCTTCTTGCGGAAATTGAGGTCAACAGATACTGTTACACCGTGACGCTTAGCAGCCTCACAAGCCAACTTGGTCAACTCAGCAGCCTTGTCGCTGATAGCAGGAGTAATACCACTCCAGTGGAACCACTGAGCACCCTCCATAATCTTGTCGAAATCGAAATCAGATGGATCTGCCTCAGCGATAGAACTATGAGCACGGTCATAGATTACCTTAGAAGGACGCATAGAAGCACCTGTCTCTGCATAATAGAGACCAACACGGTCGCCACCACGAGCAATGAAATCGGTATTCACGCCATAACGACGGAGGGCGTTAACTGCAATCTGACCAATCTCATGCTTAGGCAACTTAGATACGAAGTAAGCCTCATGACCATAGTTAGCTACACTGACTGCTACGTTAGCCTCACCACCACCAGGGATGATACGGAATGAATCACTCTGAATAAAACGATCATTACCTTCTGGGGACAAACGAAGCATGATCTCACCTAATGTTACAATTTTTGCCATTGCTTGAAATGTTTTTTAATTTGTTTCTTTATAGTTGTTCTTCGAATTCAGTATCAAATAATTTGCATTCTGTTCCGAATATCGTGGCAAAAATAATCATAATTTCTCAAATAACGAAACAAAATCGAGTTTTTTTTTAGTTTTTGTGCAAAAAAGTTGCTGTGCATTCGCACAATTCATTTTTTTATTGTAAATTTGTACCGAATATTCTATATGTGGACGTACACACGGAAAATGGAAGTTCTCTGAATTGCCTTCTTCGCACAGTACACAAGCGTATCGACATATATTATATTAATGTACGCACGTGAAAGAAAGTGCATCATGGACGAAGTTTAATAATAAATGGGTTAAAAACCAGCAAACGCTTAAAACATGGCCGAAAAAATAAGAATCAAGGATATCGCCGAAAGGGCTGGCGTATCTGTAGGTACTGTCGATAGAGTTCTTCACGACCGCCCTAACGTCTCCAAACCTGCCCGCGAAAAAGTGGAACAGGCGCTCAAGGAGATGAACTATCAGCCTAACATGTATGCCAGTGCTCTGGCATACAACAAGTCATATACCTTCTACTTGCTACTTCCGAAGCATGAATCTGAGGCTTACTGGGAGGAGATAGAGGAAGGTGCACGCAAATGTGAGGAAAGCAAACGCGATTTTCACATCAACGTGAAGATCAACTTCTATGAGCGCTCCTGCGAGGAGTCTTTCACCGAACAGGGAAAGGCTATCATCGAAGAAAAGCCGGAGGGGGTCATCATCGTACCTTCATCTCTTGAAATAACCAGAGCGCTTACCGACCAGTTGCATGAGTTGAACATTCCGTTCATCTTGCTCGACTCCTACATGCCTGATCTCCGCCCACTTTCCTTCTTCGGACAGGATTCTTTCTGCAGTGGTTTTTTCGCTGCCAAGATGCTCATGATGCTTGCTTTTAAAGAAAAGGAGATTATGCTGATGAGACAGACAAAGAACGGAATCGTGGTCAGCAAGCAACAGGACAATCGCGAGGTAGGGTTCCGTCACTATATGCACGACCATTTCCCAAGCGTCAAGATCAATGTGCTCGACCTGCCACTCGATGGTTCCCGCGCTGAGTTCATGAAGATGCTGGAGAAATATTTCGCTACATATCCTGATACACATCATTGCATCACCCTCACCTCGAAAGCTCATATCGTGGGGGACTTCCTGCTGAAGACCAACCGCCGTGATGTTCAAATTATGGGATATGATATGGTGGAGAAGAATGCAAAATGTCTGAGAGAAGGAAGCATCTCCTTCCTTATCGCACAGCATGCCTACATGCAGGGATATAACTGTGTGGAGACGCTCTTCCGGGCACTCGTTCTCAAGAAAAAGGTAACACCCGTGAACTATATGCCTATCGAGTTGCTGATGAAGGAGAACATCGACTTCTACCGCCGAACTCAATTATAGGAAGATAGTAGGAATTAATAGAATTTTATGTAATTATAAATATTAAAAAACATAACTACAGATGAAACAATCAAGCTTTATCAAAATTAACCCTGCCGACTCGGTAGTGGTTTGTTTGTGCCCTATGAAGAAGGGCGAGACCATCGAAGTAGATGGTAAGTCTATCACCCTCTTGCAGGATACTCCTGCCGGACACAAAGTGCTCATTAACGATGCACCTGAAGGAAAGGACATCATCAAGTACGGTTACCCTATCGGTCATGCTAAGAAAGATCTGAAACAGGGTGAGTGGGTCAACGAGAATAACCTCAAGACCAACCTTGCCGGCACTTTGGAATATACTTACAATCCTGTGGAAGAACAGTTGAACATCGAGAAAGAAGACCGCACTTTCCTGGGCTACGTGCGCAAGAATGGTGAGGTCGGTGTAAGAAACGAGATCTGGGTAGTTCCTACCGTAGGCTGCGTGAATGGCATAGCGGAAAAACTGGTAGAGCAACTCAAGGAGGAAACAAAATGCGAAGGCATTGACGCCATCCACGCTTGGCACCACAACTTCGGCTGCTCTCAGCTCTCTGGCGACCACGAGAATACCCGCAAGGTGCTTCGTGACATCTGTCTCCATCCAAATGCTGGTGCTGTGCTCGTTCTTTCACTCGGATGTGAGAATAACCAGCCTGACGAGTTCATGGAGATGCTCGGCGACTATGACAAGGATCGCATCAAGTTGCTCGTGACCCAGCAGGTGGAAGGCGACGAACTGGAAGTGGGTATGGATATGCTCTGGCAGCTCTACGACAAGGCTAAAACTGACAAGCGTCAGGAAGTTCCTGTCAGCAAGTTGCGCGTAGGTTTGAAGTGCGGTGGGTCTGACGGGTTCAGCGGTATTACTGCCAACCCATTGGTAGGTGAGTTCTCTGATTGGCTCGTTGCTCAGGGCGGTACTTCCATCCTTACTGAGGTGCCTGAGATGTTCGGTGCAGAGACAATTCTCATGAACCGTTGTGAAAACAAGGAATTGTTCGATAAAACCGTTCACCTCATCAATGATTTCAAGGAATACTTCCTGAGTCATGGCGAACCTGTTGGCGAGAATCCTTCACCAGGCAACAAGGCGGGCGGTATCTCTACATTGGAAGATAAAGCTCTCGGTTGTACACAGAAGTGCGGTCGTGCACCAGTCAGCGGTGTATTGCAGTATGGTGACCGTCTGGAGACAAATGGTTTGAATCTCCTTTCAGCACCAGGCAACGACCTTGTGGCAGCCACAGCCTTGGCATCAGCAGGATGTCAGTTGGTTCTCTTCACCACCGGTCGCGGTACCCCATTCGGCACCTTCGTACCAACCATGAAGATTTCTACCAACAGCACCTTGGCAAAGAACAAGCCAAACTGGATTGACTTCAATGCCGGCGAGCTCGTAGAGGGCACAGAGATGAAAGATCTCGTACGCAAGTTCATCGACAAGATCATCTCCGTAGCCAGTGGAGAGGATGCTCGCAACGAGGAGAATGATTATCGCGAGATTTCCATCTTCAAAAATGGAGTAACACTGTAAAGAAGTGAAGAACGAAGAGTGTAGAGAGAAGAACCCTACACTCTTACTAAATATAAGAAGAATGAGTAATAAGAAAGGATTATTGGCTTTATCGCCACTGATTTTATTGATAGCAATGATAGCCCTCTTTACGGGATATTCCGCAGAGGAAAGTCATAAGGATACGAGCCTATCGCTCACCGTGGCATTCATGATTTCAAGCATCTATGCCGTAGCCATCTCGGGCGGTATGCCTATCAGAAAACGCATCGACACCTATAGTCGAGGGGCTGGAGCCAACAA
The DNA here is from genome assembly GCF_003461825.1 of Prevotella sp. AM42-24. Lineage (NCBI taxonomy): Bacteria > Pseudomonadati > Bacteroidota > Bacteroidia > Bacteroidales > Prevotellaceae > Prevotella > Prevotella sp. AM42-24. Next base: position 76,574 of record NZ_QTXV01000002.1, read on the forward strand.
CCTCATGCTCATGCTATGGATATATGTGCTGGCTGGTGCATTCGCTGCATCGGCAAAGGCGATGGGAGCAGTAGATGCCACCGTCAACCTTGCCCTGAGCTTGTTGCCAGCCAGCATGATATTACCCGGTCTCTTCCTCGCTGCCTGCTTCATATCGCTCTCGATAGGCACCAGCGTGGGAACCATCGTAGCTCTCGTGCCCATCGCGGCAGGTCTCGCCCACTCTGTGGATGCTAACCTGGCACTGACCGTAGCCATCATCGTGGGTGGAGCCTACTTTGGCGACAACCTGTCTTTTATCTCTGATACAACGGTCGTAGCTACCCAGACACAAGGTTGCCAGATGAGTGACAAGTTTAGGGTAAATGCCCTCATCGTCATCCCTGCTGCCATCATCATCCTGATTATATATGGAATATTGGGCGCAGGAACCAAGGCACCGACCCATATCGATGCGGTACAATACATGAAGGTTCTACCTTATATAGTAGTACTCGTCACGGCTATTGCTGGCATGAATGTGATGGCAGTACTGACATTGGGTTCCATTCTCTGTGGCATCATCGGCATCATCGATGGCGGTTACGACATTTTCGGATGGTTTTCTGCCATGGGAAATGGCGTGATAGGAATGGGAGAACTCATCATCATCGCTATGATGGCAGGAGGTATGCTTGAGATCATCCGTGAAAACGGAGGCATCGACTTCATCATCTCCAAGATTACAGCTCATGTAAACAGCAAAAGAGGTGCCGAACTGTCTATCGCTGCCCTCGTCTCAATGGTGAATATCTGTACTGCCAACAATACGGTGGCGATTCTTACCGTGGGAAATATCTCTAAGAAGATAGGTGACAAGTTTGGGGTAGATAACCGCAAAGCTGCAAGCATACTTGATACCTTCTCCTGTACCATACAGGGATTGATACCATACGGCGTGCAGATGCTCTTGGCGGCAGGACTCTCAGGTCTCAGTCCGCTCGACATCATCCCTTACCTCTATTATCCAATGGCTATCGGCTTAGCAGCCCTATTTGCCATTCTCTTCAGATACCCAAGAAGATTCAGTTAAAGAATAAATAGGAAATTCAGTTTCTGGGAGAAGGAAGAATGAAAAAGGAGGAATGAAAGAAAGGAATAAAGGAAGGAATGATTAAATGAACAAGGAGGAAGAAGAATGAAAGAGAGGAAAATAAAAGGAAATAAGGATTTTTAAAATAAGAATCACGATGGACTTTTTACAGAGAAATCTTTTCACGAAATTGCGCTCGGAAAACTTCGGTACGCAGGAGGAACTGGAGGCGATGACCACCTTCAAGAAAAAGAAGATTGCGCAGATGATGAAAAACCTGAACAACGTGCCTTCAGGGGAAGTGCTCATGCACAACAGTTTTCTCAACAGACGTTTGACCAAGATTCAGAAAGAGGAACCGCACGTCATTGATACGTCCATGGAAACTGTCTATCTGCTCCGACTGATCGTGAGCAATGCCAATGCCATGCTTTCTGGCGGCATCAGCATCAGAGGCATCATCCAACTGGGACAGTATCTGCGCACCAGAGGAGACAAGGTGGATTTCGTAAAACTCGACAATTGGCTCACCAAACTGCATCTGCAGAGAATGGCTCAACTGGAAGGAAGCGTGCTCATCACCTTCTTCAACTTTGAACAGGATGAAATCCCGTTTGTCAAGTTGGTAGAGAGAGGAGCCTATAAATTGACCCTTCGCTCACTATACTACAACATCAAGGACATGGAAGACATCAAGTTCCAGCAATCACAGGTAGGATTCGTGCATACTACAGGCGGTTCCATGCGCAAGAACCTGCGCCGAAGTATGAGATTCTTCGGATATGCACCAATAGAATCTGCCAGCAACTTCTTCAACGGTTTCTTTAGATCACTCTCTGAAATCGAAGAATAAAATATAAAATTTATATAAAAAAAGCGCACGCCTGACTCATATATCAGACGTTTTTCGTAACTTTGCACGTATGAAGCGTATTTTTATAGTAATCATAACAATAATCATGTCCCTCGGCATCCAGGCGCAAGTGCAATGCGAGGATACCTGTCAGCATGTACATGGCATCGACCTGAGCCACTATCAGGGCAATGTGTTCTGGGAAACTGTAGGTGATAACTCCAAAATGGCTTACGTATATCTCAAAGCCACGGAAGGAGCAACCAACGTGGACAGTAAATATAAACAAAACATAGACCTGGCTCATAGATATGGACTGAAAGTGGGTTCATATCATTTCTATCGTGCCCGTATTCCACAACAGACTCAGTTGGAAAACTTCATGGCACAATGCCGACCTGGCGATCAGGATCTGCTGCCGATGATAGACGTGGAAACCAAGAGTAACCTGCCTACAAAGGAATTCTGTGACTCGCTCTTCAAGTTCCTGCATCTCGTGGAGAAAGCCTACAAGCAGAAACCGCTCGTCTATACAGGTGCCAACTTCTACGACAACTACCTGCTCGGCAAGCTCAACAGTTACAAGATCATGATAGCCCAATACAGCAAGCGAGAGCCTGTGCTCCGTGATGGCAGGGATATTGAGATGTGGCAATATACCGGAAAGGGACGACTCAACGGCGTAAACGGATATGTAGATAAAAGCCGGTTTATGGGAAAACATAAGTTGAGAGAAATCAGATTCCGACACCGATAAAGGGGAATCAGAATCCGATAACGAGAAAGCAAGAATTCTTTAGTAATATATAATATTTAGAAATAACATGGCAATTATAAAATGTCCAGAGTGCGGACATCAAATCAGTGACAAAGCACCCGTTTGCCCAAGTTGCGGCGTAGAAATAGCAGGCAAGGTTATCAAATGCCCTAACTGCGGAGAGGTTTACTTCAAGGTTCAGGAGATGTGTCCTAACTGTCATCGACCTACTTATCAGGCTCAGGTGTCACCCGTTACAGACCCAAAGCCTGTAACTCCACCTGTACCTCCTGTACCACCGACAACTCCTGCGGCACCAGCTTCACCGGTTTCTCCTACTCCATCAGCAACTCCAACTGCTCCGGCAACTCCTCGCCCTACAGCACAGGGATCCAAGCAAGATGCAGAGGGAAAGGAACAGCCAAAACAGAAGAAGCCAGGTCTGGTCTTCATCATATCAGCCATCTTCTCTATTCTGGTATGCGGCATTTTCTATTATTTCTACGACAGTGCCAACAAGAACAAGGAACAGGAGGCTTACGAATATGCAATGCAGAGCTCTGACCCGATGGTACTCAAAAGTTACCTGGATACATACAAGGATGCAGATGAGGCTCACCGCGATTCTATCACTGCACATCTCAACATGCTGCAACAGGTAGATCAGGACTGGACCAATGCCCTCGTCAGTGATTCCAAAGAAGCTCTGGAAGCTTACCTGCAGAAATATCCAAACACACCGCATAAAAACGAGATTTGGAATAAGATAGACTCCATTGACTGGCAGTTAGCCCAGAGAGACAACTCGGTGGATGCTTATCAGGCATACCTGGATGCACATGCCGACGGTGCTCATATCGAAGAGGCTGAGATTGCCATGAAGAAAATCAAGAGCAGTGTGGTACAGCCAGAAGAGAAGCAGATGGTAAGCGGTCTCTTCCGACAGTTCTTCCAGAGCATCAACTCACGCAATGAGGATGGTCTGACGGCAACTTGCGAGGATATCCTCTCTTCGCTGCTCGGCAAGGCTTCTGCCACCAAGTCAGATGTGGCTACTTTCATGCACAAACTCTACAAGGAAGATGTAAGCAATATGAACTGGCACCTCAACAACGACTACCAGATCAAGAAACGCGAGGTAGGCGATCAGGAATATGAATTCCAGGTACAGTTCTCTGCTCGTCAGGACATCGACAAGACAGATGGCAGCAAGGTAGAGAACAAATTCAAGATTAACGCTACCGTTTCGCCAGACGGAAAGGTTTCTGCTTTCAACATGGCGAAGGTTACCGCAGAATAATTTTCAGGTATGAAAGGTAAGAAGATAACAGGTTAAACTCAAAAACAAAAAAACTCCGATGTGATTGATATCCATCGGAGTTTTACTTTTTAACAACAAAATGTTATATTGCAACCTATTCCCTTATTTTGCTTCTTTCATTTCTTTCAGCAATTCCTTCTGACGCTCGGTGAGTCCCGTAGGAAGTTTCACATTATAGGTGATAATCAGATCACCGAATGTGCCGTCGCCTCGGTCATAACCCTTGCCACGAACACGAACCTTCGTACCATTCTGCGTCTCTGGTTTGATCTTCAGTTTGATCTTTGAGCCATTGCTCAATTTCACAATACCTTCACCTCCCAACAAGGCAGTGTACATATCGATATTCACATTCATGTTCATCTCACCAGTACTATGACGGGCATTACCACCACATCCGCCGTTGCAACCACCAGCACCGAAATCAGCCCCAGCGTTTCCGCCAAAACCACCGAAACCGCCAAAGCCTCCAGCACCACCAGCGCCACGACCACCGAAGAGATTTTCGAAGAAGCTGCTGAAACCGCTGCCTCCCGAACCGAAATTACTGAAATCGAAGCCCTCAAACGGATTGCCGCCACCAGCACCACCGCCGCCGAAGCCTCCAAATCCACCGCCAGCCTGTTCATAAGCCTGCGCATTCTTCCACTGTTCGCCATACTGATCATATTTGGCGCGCTTATCTGGATCGGAGATGACATCATAGGCTTCATTCAAAGCCTGGAATTTTGCCTTCGCCTTCGGATCGTTAGGATGCAAGTCGGGATGGAACTGCTTTGCGCGTTTACGATAAGCAGCTCTGACATCCTTCTGAGGGATATTCTTATCCACACCGAGAATCTTATAATAATCTACAAATGCCATAATTACAATTCCTCCATTTTTAAAGTTTTTAGCAATTATCCTACAAAAAGTATGCCGTATTCATTTCTTTTTTGTAATTTTGCATCCAAATGGGAAATTTTCACGTGGACTGACAGAAATAATGACCCATCTGTCAGAAACAATGACATACCCATTCACTGATACTTGATTTACAGATATTAATAAATTCTTTCAGTTATGAAACAATTAATGGCCGCGCTACTGATGGCGCTAACTCTTAATCCAAATGCAATCATGGCTAAACAAAGAACTGTCAAGCTAAGAGTAATAGAAACCAGTGACGTACACGGTTCCTTCTTCCCTTACGATTTCATCAACCGCAAGCCGAAGGCTGGATCGCTCGCTCGTGTTTCTTCATACGTGGATTCTCTCCGCCAAACCTACAAGGATAATCTCATCCTGCTGGAAAACGGAGATATCCTGCAGGGACAACCTACCTGCTATTATTACAACTACATCGCTACGAAGGAAAGAAACGTGGCAGCAGATGTGGTAAACTACTTGAAGTATGACGCACAAACCTTTGGTAATCATGATGTTGAGACCGGCCATGCGGTTTACGACAAATGGATCAAGGAACTCAACTGTCCTGTGATCGGTGCCAATATCATCGACACCAAAACCCAGGCTCCTTACGTGAAACCTTATATCATCCTCAACCGCGAGGGCGTGAAGATTGCCGTCCTGGGCATGATTACTCCTGCCATCCCTAACTGGTTGGCAGAAAACCTCTGGAGCGGTCTCCGCTTTGAGAACATGGTGACTTCTGCCAAGTACTGGATGAAGCAGTTTCAGGAGAAGGAAGACCCGGATGTTGTAATCGGTCTCTTCCATAGCGGTTGGGACGGCGGCATCAAGACCGAGGAATATGAGGAAGATGCAGCACAGAAAGTGGCACAGGAGGTTCCGGGATTCGACCTGGTGCTCTTCGGACACGACCATACCCGCCATTGCAAGACCATCACCAATAATGAGGGCAAGCAGGTGGTTTGTCTCGACCCTGCCAACAATGCCATCAGCGTGGCAGATGCAGAAATCACCATCACCATCGATGAGCATACCATCAACAACAAGACGGCGCATATCCTGCAGAACAAGCAGGTGCATGGCAAGATAGCAGACGTGACAGACTGTCCTATCGATGAGAAATTCATAGCAGCCTTCAAGCCTCAGATGGAAGCGGTAGATAAATATGTCAACAAGGAAATCGGAACTTTCAAGAACGCCATCTACAGTCGTGAGGCATTCTTCGGCGACTGCGCTTTCAATGATTTCATCCTCAACCTGATGCTCCAGATTACCAAGGCCGACATCGCTTTCAATGCTCCGCTGCAGATGAATGCTGTCATTGAGGAGGGACCTATCCGTGTCAGCGATATGTTCAATCTCTATAAATATGAGAACGGACTCTATACCATGCGCCTCACCGGTGAAGAGATACGCAAGCATCTGGAAATGAGCTACGACCTCTGGGTTAACACCATGAAGAGTCCTGACGACCATCTCCTGCTGCTGGATGAAAAGACTTTCGGCGACCAGCAACGACTCGGTTTCAAGAACTTCTCTTTCAATTTCGACAGTGCTGCGGGCATCGACTACGAGGTGGATGTCACCAAGCCAGACGGAGAGAAGGTGAAGATCCTGCGCATGAGCAACGGACAACCTTTCGATGAGAAGAAATTCTACAATGTGGCAGTGAACAGTTATCGCGGCAATGGCGGTGGTGAACTCCTGACCAAGGGTGCCGGTATTCCAAAGGAAGAACTGGAGAAGCGCATCGTATATCGCAGTGAGAAAGACCAGCGTTTCTATCTCATGGAGGAGATTTCACGTATGGGCGAAATTGAGGCAAAGGCTAACGGCAACTGGAAATTTGTGCCACAGAATTGGGTGAAGCCTGCCGCAGAAAGAGACTATCAACTTTTATTCGGTAAGAAAAAATGAAATATTGGTTTATATTCTGCAAGACGGATATCGTCTTGGAAAAGAGAGAAGACGGAACCTACACGATTCCATGCAGTGAGGAGTGCCCGATAGAGACAAAGCCCTGGACACATATCCTCAACATTACTCCAATGGAAGATGGTACGGAGGTGAAAACGTTCACTATTCCTGAACCTATCACAGACAATCCGAAATACGAGATGTGCGGGCTCCGTCCCAGTTTCTACAAGCTCTCTCCGGCACTCTACCAGAAGGCTGGCAAGTGTCAGGAATTGAACTACTGGGACCAGAATACCCACTTCTGCGGTGTCTGCGGTGCACCTATGGAGATGGCAACAGATATCAGTAAGAAATGTACCAACTGCGGCAAACAGGTTTGGCCTTCCCTCGCCACAGCCATCATCGTACTCATCCATAGGGGCGATGAGGTGCTTCTTGTTCATGCCCGCAACTTCAAGGGTAATTTCGACAGTCTCGTAGCAGGATTCGTAGAGACTGGTGAGAGCCTGGAGGAAGCCGTTCACCGCGAGGTGATGGAGGAAACCGGACTCACCATTACCAATATCAAATACTTCGGTTCCCAGCCGTGGCCTTATCCGAGCGGACTGATGATTGGTTTTACAGCCGACTACGTAGATGGGGAGGTTCATCTTCAGAAAGAAGAACTCTCCCGCGGAAGATGGTTCAGGAAAGACAACCTCCCTATCCTCCCTGAGAAACTTTCCATCGCCAGAAAGCTCATTGATGCCTGGTTGGAGGAAAAATAATTCATTAACGGTAAAACATGTAGGTGTATGTCAACGAATAAAGAGAAACTCTGGAATGCAAACTATGTGAAGGTGATGACAACCAATTTCCTGTTGTACTTTGCCTTCTACCTTCTTACTCCCCTGCTCCCACTCTATCTGAGCGAGACTTTCGGAGCAACGAAGGATACCATTGGAATCGTACTGAGCGGCTATACCGTGGCAGCTCTCATCATCCGACCATTCAGTGGCTATGTAGTCGATAGTTTCTCCCGCAAGAAGGTGCTCATGTTCTGTTTGTCGGGCTTTGCCATCTTCTTTGCCGGTTATATCGCCGCTGGCACCATCCTCATGTTTGCCATTTGCCGCACCCTTCATGGCGGTCCTTTCGGTGCAGTCACAGTAGCCAACAGTACCTGTGCCATCGATGTACTCCCTTCGAGTCGCCGCAATGAAGGTATCGGTCTCTATGGATTGAGCAATAACTTCGCCATGGCTATTGCTCCATCCATAGGAATTTATCTCCACGATTTCGTGGGGAGCTACATGGTTCTTTTCTGGATAGCCTTTTTAGTAGCTTTAGCCTCAGTGGTCATCGCAGGAACCATCCGCTTGCCCGAAAAGGAAATTATCAAAAACAAGGAGAAACTCTCTTTCGACCGTTTCTTCCTGACCCGTGCCTGGTTGCTCGCCATCAATATCGCCATGTTTGGTTTCTGTTGGGGAGTCCTCAGCAATTACCTTGCCATCTACAGCAAGGAGGAATTGGGCATTACGGGAGGAACCGGCACCTATTTTGCCATTCTTTCCATCGGTCTCTTCACATCCCGTCTGCAAGGTCGTAAGGCATTGAGCCAAGGTAAGTTAACTCAGAATGCAGCCGAAGGTATGTGCATCTCTCTGGTGGGATTCCTTCTCTTCGTAGGCGTTCATCATCCGATAGCTTATTATCTCTCTGCTGCCCTCATCGGACTGGGCAATGGACACCTCTACCCTGCTTTCCTCAACATGTTTATCAATGTAGCCCGCCATGACCAGCGAGGTACTGCCAACAGTAGTATTCTTACCGGTTGGGATTTAGGTTTCGGTATCGGTTGTCTATTAGGAGGCGTCGTGGCAGAACATTTCAGTTACAATACAACTTTCTGGATGGTAGCGATAGAAAATGCTGCCAGTGTATTCCTCTTTTTCCTCGCTTCCAAGAAATTCTTTGAGAAAAGAAGAAGAATGGAATAGAAAACCGAAAATTTAGAAAAAAAAATAAATATTATTCTAAATTAATTCAAGTTTCGCAAATTCAGAAGTTAAAGGAGTTATCACTCCCTATGGTCGCTGAAGAGTCAAGACAATAGTCTTTTTGACATAGTTTTTTAAGCAACAAGACATACGTCTTAACTTTCTTAACTCCTTTAACTTCCTTATATACGAAAGTTCAGTGACTTTATATATTCCTTCAAAGATATGATTAACAATTTGGGATAAAATCTGGAAGGAATAAAGTAAAAGTGGGTACAGAGATAAAAAAATCGCTTCTTTCGAGTCTTTTCGAAAGAAGCGATTTTGTGTTATCATTTAAACGATTTTCTATCCTTTAGATGTGCCATCATTTAGAATGGAAGATCGTCTGCACTACCACCAGCATTGGCATCAGCAGCAGGAGCTGCATTCTGAGCTGGAGGGAATGGAGCTGTAGCACCACCAGCAGGAGCAGCAGGAGCACCCATTGGAGGGAATGGAGCTGCACCAGGCTGAACGCCACCCATCATGCCAACAGCATTAGGATCTACCTTCACTACATTCCAGGCACGTACATTGTTAAACCAACGACCATTATATTCGTGAGCATCAATGTCGAATGAAACATTAATCTCCTCACCACTCTGTATGTTGAACTGAGCCAGACGGTCAGCGCCAAATACGTCAAACACTAATTTCTTAGGATATTGCTCGTGAGTCTCGATGACAAACGACTGCGACTTCCACTCGCCTCTTGCAGAGACACCGCTTCTTTCAGGCAAAACGGCAATGACCTTTCCTTGTAATTCCATATATTTCTCGATTAATATTTTGTTTTAAAAACGAAGAAAGTTACCTTTCAGTTTGCGAAATTACTAAAAATAGTTCAAAAACTAAAACATTTCTCTGTTTTTTTTGCCTATAACCGATATTTTTTGTATTTTTGTGCTCATATTACAGCTTTTAGGAAACAACAAGTTGCCTACTGGCTCGTCATATAACAGAAACAATAGATTAATAACAACTATATCAGTAACAGATAATATTTAAAATACAAAATACTCATGAGATTTACATTATCCAGTACTGCGTTGAGCAATAAGCTCAACATGCTTGCCAAGGTCATCGGTGGAAAGAACTCTCTGCCTATCCTTGACTGTTTCTTATTCCAAGTAGCCGGAGGCGAGATGACCATCACAGCCAGCGACAGTGACAATATTCTCAAGACTACCATCGAACTCACAGAGTGCGACGGTGAAGGAGAATTCTGTATCCCTAACAAGGTTATCCTCGAATCTCTCAAGGAACTCCCTGAGCAGCCACTCGATTTCGATATCGATACTGAGGGCACCTTGGCTATCAAGATCTTATACCAGAATGGTCTCTATAACTTTACAGCGCAAAGTGCTGATGAATATCCTCGCACACAGAGCGTTAACGATGCTGCACATACAGTAGCCATCGACGCAGCTGTGCTCATCGACAATATCACCCGTACCCTCTTTGCTACTGCTAACGACCAGTTGCGCCCTGTGATGAATGGTATCTACTTCGATTTGACACCAGAATCACTCAACATTGTAGCCAGTGACGGACATAAGTTGGTACGCAACAAGAACTTCACTATCAAGAGCGATACTCCTGCTGCTTTCGATCTTCCAAAGAAGCCAGCTACACTCCTGAAGAACATCCTCTCACGCGAAGAAGGTGACGTAACCATCAAGTTTGATGAGAAGAGTGCAGAGATTCTCTTTACAGACGGTAGTTTGAGATGTATTCTCTACGAGGGAAAATACCCAAGCTACAACTCTGTGATTCCAAACAACCCTAACGAGGTGACTGTAGATCGCCGTGCCCTGATCAGTGCCTTGCGCCGTGTCATGCCATTCGCCAGCGAAAGCAGCCAGTTGATTCGCCTCAAGATAGACAACAACCACATGGAGGTTTCATCAGAGGATGTAGATTTCGCTACATCAGCCAAGGAACAGCTCGTATGCGAGTCAAACAATACCAATATGAGCATCGGTTTCAAGGGCAGCAGCTTGCAGGAGATTCTCAACAACCTCAGCAGCGAGCAGGTGATTATCCAACTTGCAGACCCAAGTCGTGCCGGTATCATCGTTCCAGCCGAACAGCCTGAAAACGAAGATGTCCTCATGTTGCTCATGCCTATGTTGCTCAACGACTAATCACGCAGAGAAAGGAAAAAAAAAAATGAAACTGAATCTTAAGAAACCATTGATCATCTTTGATTTGGAGACTACGGGTCTCGACTTCATCAAAGACCGTATCATACAGATGTCATATATTAAGGTCAGTCCAGACGGCACGGAGGTTCGAAAGAACCTCTTTGTCAATCCGGGAAGACCAATTCCACAAGAGGTGGTAGAACTGACTGGTATCAGCGATGAGGACGTGAAAGACGCACCTACCTTCAAGCAGTTGGCTGCCACACTCGAACAGGAATTTACCGGTTGCGACTTTGCCGGTTACAACTCCAACCATTTCGATGTACCTATGCTCGCAGAAGAGTTCCTCCGTGCAGGCATCGACTTCGACTTCAACAAGTGCCGCCTCATCGACGCACAGACTATCTTCATGAAGATGGAGCGACGCAACTTAGCTGCAGCCTATAAGTTCTATTGCGGCAGAAAGATGGAGGAAGACTTCGAGGCTCACCGTGCCGATCAGGATACAGAGGCTACCTACCGTGTACTCATGGGTGAATTGGACAGATATGCTCCAGGCGTACAGGAAGAACCGGACCGTGTACTCAACAATGATATGGATGAGCTTGCAGCATTCTCTAAGCAGAAGGACAACGTGGATTTCGCCGGACGCATCATCTGGAAAGAAGTAGTGGATGCCAACGGAAAAGCAGTGCTCGACGAGAAAGGTGAACCACTCAAGCACGAGGTGTTCAACTTCGGTAAGTACAAAGGTTGGGATGTGGCAGAAATCCTTTCCAAGGACCCAGGCTATTACACCTGGATATTAGGAAGCGAATTTACCAACAACACCAAGCAGGTACTCACCCGCATCCGTCTCCGTGAGTACAATAAACGAATGGGAAAGTAATTTCTTCTAATCACAGATTATGTTAAAAGGAAAGAAAATCGTATTGGGCATCACAGGCTCGATTGCAGCCTATAAAGCATGCCTGATTATACGAGGATTCATCAAGCGGGGCGCTGAGGTTCAGGTGGTCATCACTCCTGCCGGAAAGGAGTTTATCACCCCTATCACCCTCTCTGCCCTCACTCATAAACCCGTGGTAAGCGAGTTCTTCTCTCAGCGCGACGGCACCTGGAACTCTCATGTAGATCTCGGTCTCTGGGCAGACGCAATGGTCATCGCTCCTTGTACGGCTTCTACCATGGGAAAAATGGCAAACGGTATCGCTGACAATATGCTGATTACCACCTATCTCTCCATGAAGGCTCCTGTATTCCTGGCTCCTGCCATGGATCTCGATATGTATAAGCATCCTTCTACGCAAGCCAACATGGCAAGACTGAAGGAATACGGCAATATCATCATCGAACCAGCTTCTGGATTCCTTGCCAGCGGATTGGAGGGTAAAGGACGTATGGAAGAACCTGAGGTCATCGTGGATTACATCGACCAGTATTTCGACCTGCTGGACGGAATGAAGGATGGAAACAAGGAAGGCATGAAGGACTGTATCAAGGGAAAGGATCTGATGGGGAAACGTATCCTTATCACAGCCGGACCTACCTATGAGAAGATAGATCCTGTGCGCTTTATTGGCAACTATTCTTCCGGCAAAATGGGATTTGCCTTGGCTGAGGAATGCCGACAGAGAGGGGCTGAAGTAACCCTCATTGCCGGACCAGTATCACTCTCCTGTCATGAGGATATCCACCGCATCGACGTGGAGAGTTGTGAGGAGATGTATCAGGCTACCACGATGGCTTTTGAAGGAAAGACCGATGGAAACTCAACGGGCAGAAAGATGGATGCAGCTATCCTCTGTGCCGCAGTGGCTGATTTCAAACCAGCTGAGGTGGCAGACAGGAAGATCAAACGCGAAAAGGACGATTTACTCCTGCGTCTGGAACCCACCCACGACATCGCTGCCGCATTGGGACAGATGAAACAGGAAGACCAGCACATCGTAGCCTTCGCACTGGAAACCAATGATGAGGAAACGAATGCAGAGAAGAAGCGTATCAAGAAAAACGCAGACTTCATCGTGCTCAATTCCACCCGCAACCCAGGCACCACCTTCCGGACAGACGAAAATCAAATCACGATTATTTCTGAAAAGGGTAAGATAGAATATGAGAAAAAGCCAAAGACAGAAGTGGCTGCCGACATCATCGATGAATTGGCTAAGCTCTTCTAATATGAAAGGCTTCTGCCTTCAGATACTGATGATAGGATGCACCCTGCTTGTTAGTGGTGCATCCTATATTCATGCGCAGGAACTGCAAGCGAAGATTACCATCAACCATGCCCAGATTTCGGGCACGGACAACGCTGTTTTCGACAACCTGCAGCAGACGTTAGAGAGATTCGTCAACGAGCGACAATGGACGCATCTGCAATTTCAGAAGAACGAGCGCATCAACTGCAACTTCAATCTGACGGTGAGCAAGTATGACAAGAGCCAAGGTCTCTTCACCTGCAAGGCACTCATACAGGCCAACCGCCCCGTCTATAACTCCGCCTACACCACTACTATATATAATAATGTGGACGAGAACTTTATCTTCAAGTTTGCTGAGTTCGACCAGATTGAATTCAATGAGGAAACACTCGACAACCAGTTGACTGCCCTCTTCGCCTACTACGCTTATCTCATCATCGGTCTGGATCTCGACACCTTCTCCCCGATGGGAGGAGAAGACATCCTGCAGCGCTGCATGAACCTCACCAACAATGCCCAGAACCTCGACTTCCCGGGATGGAAAGCTTTCGACAACAACCGAAACCGCTATGCCATCATCGCCGACTATCTGGATGGAGGTATGAAACCATTCCGCCAACTCCAATACGATTATTACAGAAAGGGACTTGACGAGATGGCAAACAATGCAGAACGAGGACGTACAGAAATCACGACCACTCTGGAGGAGAACCTGAAGAAGGCAAGGGAAAACAAGCCGCTCAGTCTCCTGCCACAGATATGGACGGACTACAAGAAAGACGAGCTCGCCAATATCTACAAGGGAAAGGGAACTCAGAAAGAGAAGGAAAGTATCTATGACCTCCTCTTCTCCATCAATCCTACACAGAACAATTCGTGGGACAAAATCAAGCAATAATTATGCTCAAACAATTATATATCAAGAATTTCACGCTCATCGACGAACTCAATATCCAGATGCACCCAGGCTTCTCCGTCATCACGGGTGAAACGGGTGCAGGAAAGAGTATCATCCTCGGAGCCATCGGTCTGTTGTTAGGCAACCGTGCTGACAGCAAGTCTATCAAGGCTGGCAGAGATCGTTGCGTCATCGAGGCACACTTCGATCTGTCTAAATATGATATGCAACAGTTCTTCACCGACAATGACATCGATGAAGATTTGTCGGATACCATCATACGCCGTGAGTTGACGGCAGCAGGGAAAAGCCGTGCTTTCATCAATGATACACCGGTATCGCTGACCAAGATGAGGGAACTGGGGGAACAACTCGTCGATATACATTCGCAGCACCAGAATCTCCTGTTGCAGAAGGAAGACTTCCAGCTCAATGTGGTGGATATTATTGCACAGGACGAGAAACAGCGGAAGAATTATGAGGCTGCGTACAATCAATATAAACAAGCCAACCAGAAACTGAACGCTCTGAAGGCTGAAATCGAAAAGAACAGAGAGAACGAGGACTTCCTCCGATTCCAGTTTAAGGAACTCGATGAGGCACAACTGCAGAACGGAGAACAGGAAGAACTGGAACAGGAATATGAGATGCTCAGTCATTCCGAAGATATCAAGACGGCACTCTATCAGGCAGACAACCATCTGTCGGGAGATGACGGCAATATCATCGAAAGACTGAAACAGACATCAGAGCAACTCGCGAATATCAAGGATGTTTATCCCGAAGTAACCGAACTGTTGGAGCGCATCGATTCCAGTTATATCGAACTGAAAGATATTGCCCAGGAAGTAAACGGACTGACCGATCATGTAGAATTTGACCCTGCCCGTCTGGAGACCATCAATGAACGACTGGACAAACTCAACTCACTGCAGCAGAAATTCCACGTCAGAGACTTGGGAGAACTGATAGAAACCTACCATCAGCTCAAGGAACAGCTTTCACACATCGACCATAGCGACGAAGATGTGGAAGCCTTGGAACAGGAAGTGACCCAATTGTTAGAGAATGCACAGAAACAGGCAAAGGAATTGACCGCTATCCGTACGAAGGCTGCCAAAAAAGTAGAGGAGGAAATGAAACAGCGCCTCATCCCGTTGGGCATTCCAAACGTAAGATTCAGCATCAGTCTGACAGAGAAACCGCTCAGCCACGATGGTGGAGATAAGGTAAGCTTCCTCTTCAGTGCCAACAAGAGCACCCCACTCCAACCTGTTACCCAAGTAGCATCAGGAGGAGAGATTGCCCGTGTAATGCTCTCGCTGAAGGCTATGATCAGCGGAGCCGTGAAACTCCCAACCATCATCTTTGACGAGATAGATACTGGAGTAAGCGGCAAGATAGCAGAGAAGATGGCACAGATCATGGTAGAGATGGGCAACCACGAACGACAGGTTCTTTCCATTACCCACCTGCCACAGATAGCAGCCATGGGCAGTCACCACTACAAGGTGAGCAAGGAAGAAACCGACAACGGAACTATCAGTCGCATGACGGAACTATCACAACAGGAACGTGTACAGGAAATCGCCCAGATGCTCAGTGGAAGTGATGTCAGCGAGGCGGCACTCGCTAATGCCAAGGAATTATTAAGAATATGAAAAGAATATATATAACTATGATAGGATGGATGGTCGGAGCATCATCTCTCCTTGCACAGCCAGGTTCTGTGCAGAAGGTAGCCAAGAGTGTCTTCTCACTCACCACCTTCAACAAAGATGGAGGCATCATCGCTTCTACCCAGGGCGTCTTCATCGACAACAAGGGCACTGCCATCAGTACCTTCAAGCCATTTATCGGCGCTACCAAGGCAACCGTAGTAGATGCCAATGGCAAATCGATGGAAGTAGATGCCATCATGGGTGCAGACGAGTTGTATGATATGGCTAAATTCAGAGTCATCGGCAATACCAATGCTGCACCGATTGCAAGCAAGGCTTCAGAAGCTGGCAACAAGGTATGGCTGGTTCCCTACTCCATCAAAAAGCCACAATACCAGCAAGAGGATATCAGTAGCGTAGAGCAGTTTAACACCTCCTACAACTACTATATTTTCAGCAATACCGCACCAGAGAATGCCATAGGTTGCCCATTTGTCAATAAAGACGGACAGGTAATCGGACTTATGCACTCCAATGGTACCGTTACGGCCATCGATGCCAACTATGGCAAACAACTGCATGTAACCGGTCTCTCCACCCTGGACGCAGCCCTTCGAGAAAGCGGCATCCGCACCGCCTTGCCAGACAAGGAGGAAGATGCCATCACGATGATGACACTGAGCAAGGGACAGAAATCGGCTGATGACAACATGAAATATGCAGACGAGTTTATCGGAAAGTTCCCTACATCCTCATTCGGTTATAAGGAAAAGGCAGCCTTGTTGGTCAACAAACAGCAATTTGAGGAGGCAGAGAAAGTGATGCAGGAAAGCATCAAGAAATGCAGCAAGAAGAATGAGGCTCACGGCGATTTTGCTGACCTCATCTATCAGAAGGTAGCATACGTAGGCGATTCCATCTACCCTGCTTGGAATGCAGACAAGGCTTTGCAGGAAGCACAGAAAGCCTATAGTATCAAGGCTGAGCCGCTTTACAAGCACCAGGAGGGTAAAATCAACTACCTGAAAAAGGACTATCAGAAAGCATACGACCTGTTTATGGAACTGACCAAGACACCGATGAACAGTGGCGAGATATGGTATGAGGCAGCCCAAGCTAAGAGTCAGCTGAAAGCACCATACGATGAGTTGAAAGTACTTCTGGACAGTGCCGTATCAGTAGGAGTTCGCACCAAGATGGCAGCCCCTTATTATCTGGCACGTGCCAATTTCCTCGATGCCCAGGGCAAGACCAGAGAAGCATTGGCAGACTATAATATGTATGACAGCATAGCTCGTCCGATAGCACCTACCTTCTTCTATGCCCGATACAAATGCGAGATGAAGTTGCGCCAATGGCAGCAGGCATTGTTGGACATCGCCCGCACCTGTTATCTCAATCCGAACGAACCAACCTATTTTGCAGAATGGGCAAGTCTCGATCTCCGCGTGAAGAGATATGATGAGGGAATCAGCGCTGCAGAAGCCTGTATCAGACTGGCACCGGAATACGCTGATGGTTATCTTCTCCTCGGTATTCTGCAAGCAGAGAAAGGCAAGAAAGAGGAAGCCAAAGGTAATCTGCTGAAAGCTAAGGAGCTGGGTGATACCAGAGTGGATGAATATCTGAAGAAATACAAATTGAATTAAAGTTTAGGTTTCATTTATAGTAGGCGTACTGTTCTCGTGATGGGAACATACGCCTTTTATTTTATTCCCCAAATGCCTTTGCACTCAGATTTGCGTAAGTATGGGCAAAATAATACATAATTAATAAAAAAACAAAGGAAATGTCAAGGGAAGAACCTAAAGGAAAATTCTATGGATAGAGATATAAATTCTATTAACAATTAAAACGAAAGGAGTAAAATGATAGCACTTGCTGACTGCAATAATTTCTACTGCTCATGCGAGCGGGTTTTCCGCCCTGACTTGGTGGGCAAGCCGGTGGTTGTACTGAGCAACAACGACGGCTGCATCATCGCCCGTTCGGAAGAAGCCAAGGCTCTTGGCTACAAGATGGGCGATCCTTTCTACCAGATGAAGGAAAAGTTGGAGGCTGAGGGCGTAGCGATATTTTCGAGCAACTACACTCTCTACGGTTCACTGTCCAACAGAGTGATATCAATGCTCTCTCATTACTCTCCCCAACTCGACCAATACTCCATCGACGAGAGTTTCTTCGAAGTGGACAAATCAATTGCCGCTGCCTTCTTTCAGGAAAATCAATCCTCCGAAAAAACGGATTCCCTGCTCCACCGTTACGGCGCAAGGATCTCATCCGACCTACTCCGGGCAGTGGGCATTCCCATCTCCATCGGCATCGCTGAAACCAAGACGCTGGCCAAAATCGCTTCAAAATTCGCCAAGAAATACAAGGGCTATCAGGGCTGCTGCCTCATCGATACCGAGGAGCGCAGACACAAGGCACTGTCGCTTTTCCCTATAGAAGACGTATGGGGAATCGGCCGAAAGATAGCCCGCAAACTCGACTATATGGGAATCAGAACCGCAGCTCAACTGGCCGACCAGAAAGAGAGTTGGGTGCGCTGTCATTTCAATATCACCACCGTGAGAACCTGGAAGGAACTCAACGGAGAAAACTGCATCAGCATCGAGGAACTACCCCAGAAGAAAAGTATCTGCACGAGCAGGAGCTTTGCCGACGAGGGCATTAGCGACAAGAATGTAATGGAGGAGGCCGTGGCCAATTTTGCCGTACGTTGCACAGAGAAGTTACGCAGACAAGACAGTGTATGTCAGGGTGTTACCGTATTTGCTTGGACCTCTCGTTTCAACGATCATGTGCCGGAATATACCATCCACGACTCGCTCGTACTGCCCATCGCCACAGATGCTCAAGACGAGATAGTAGGAGCAGCGCTCACCATCCTACGCGCCCGCTATCCAAAATCTGTGTCCGACCGTCCCGACCTGTCATTCCGCTTCAAGAAGGCAGGCGTGATACTCTGGCAGATATCCCCCTCCACGCCACGTGAGCAGGACCTCTTCGACCCCATCAACCGTGAGCGCCAGAAGGCACTGATGGCAGCCATCGATGCCATCAACCACAAGAACGGATACGGAACCATCCGACAAGCCATCCAGGGCACAGACTGCCGTTTCGACCTGAAGCGTGAATACATGTCGAAACGTTTCACCACAGATATTAGCGACATACTGGAAGTGAAATGTTGAGAATATTATCCATAAAAAAGGTTGAGAGAAAGGTTGAGAAAAAAGGTAGAAAGACTCCTTTAAAAACAACTTTTTTTGAAAAAAGAATAAGCAAAAGAAGAAAGGAAAAAAACAGATATTAATAATAAAGAATAGAAGAAACAGAATGAAAGAAAAAATAAAACTAACTATACACCCCGCAGAAATCGGAGAAAAGATGGCCATTCCGATGGCTGAACAGAGTGTAAAGGCAGGATTTCCTTCGCCTGCACAAGACTATATGGAGGGAGAAATAGACCTCAATGATGTGCTCGTGAAACACAGGGAAGCTACATTCTACGTGAGAATTTCAGGCGATAGTATGAGGGATGCTGGCATCCTGGACGGAGATCTGGCCGTGGTGGACAGACTGATAGAACCCGGTAATGGCAACTTCGTGATTGCATTCGTGGACGGTGAATTCACCATCAAGCAGTTCAAGATGGACGAAAGCGGAAACTTCGGCTGGCTCGTGCCGTGGAATAACGACTACTCACCCATTAGAGTGGACGAAAACAACCGCTTTATGATATGGGGCGTCGTCACTTATGTGATTCACAGATTCTGTAAGGAATAAAATTTCCAAAGAGAAGGAATCTTCCCTTCCCAACTCATGAAGGTTATCGGACAACCGAAGCCTTCAGGATAATAATATCTTCAAGAGGGCGGTCGTTATTACCCTTGTCAGTGGCCACATTCTGGATTTTATCCACCACATCCATACCCTCAAGTACTTCCCCGAAAACGGTATAGCCGCCATCGAGATGAGGCACACCGCCGTATTTCACATACCCGTCAATCACCTGCTTATTAGGCAGCACATAGGCCTTCTCCTCTCTGGCCTCCTTCTCTATCAGATATTCTATTTGTCGGCGCGAGAAATTCCTACCCCAAGTAATATAGAAATCGCAGGGAGCTGAAGCAAACTTTGGATTTTCCTCATCCCCCTCGCGTGCAGCACAGAGCTGACCTCGCTTATGGTAATATTTCGGATAGCGGATTTCTGCAGGAACGGCATAAGCTGTATCAAAAACCTCCTTTTTCAGAGGATCCACCTTTCGGGTAGCCGGATCACCAGCTTGCACCATAAAATTCTTGATGACACGATGGAAGATACAGCCATTATAATAGCCACACTTCACCCACTTCAGAAAATTGTCGCGATGCAGAGGCGTATCATTATAGAGCGCAATGCGGATATTGCCCATCGTAGTCTCCAGCAAGACTTCAGGACAGGTAGGATCCTGATGCACTCCAGCCGTATCAACACCCTCCACGGCAATGCCCTTCAAGACTGTCACTTCCTTGGCATTCATATAATCCTGAGCATAGCTTTGCTGCCCGAAAAGAGCAAGTGCTATGCTCGCCATCACCATTTTCATATTCATATTTAATGTCATATTTTCTTCCTAATTATTACAAGATTGATTTTTCAAATTTTCAAAGAGTAAGACCTACTTCACAGTAATATGAAAACAACCCTGATTCACCTCATATTTCACAAGACAGCGACCACGCTCACGGAAGTCGCGCAGCACCTCGCTGAGCACCCATTTCAGAGAGTCGTTTCTCACCTCCCGACGAGGATTTTTAGCCGTCTGCACAGTCTTATAGCGATTATAGCAAACATCAAAAGTTGTGCCGTATAGATGGCAGGAATTCTCAGTTGCATTTCCGTTTCTTGTGCGGAGTTTCGCCACATCATCCTTGGTACGGAGGATGCTTGTCACGATGATTTTGTGCAGCGGAATGCCCTTGATCTGGAGCGAGTCGAAATAGGCCCTTCCGATATCCTGCAAAAGCACCGAAGCACGGGGTACGAGATAAGGAATACTATTGTTGAGTTTATCAACATAAAAAAACGGATTACTACCCACATAGACCAGCGCTCCCTTGCTGTGTTCAGCCTCATCACGATTCTGCACCGGCTTTACCCCATAATGGTTGGCTGCCTGTATCTGCACATCCTGCTGATCGGGAAACGTATTTCCAAAATGCGGAACAGAAAAGATGCGGTGTTTCACCTCCTTGCCGTCCTTATCAAAGAAAATCGAACTCCCCTTTGCAGCAGAGTCCAAAGCAATTCCAGGCACAGCATCCGCTATATTGCCAGCAGAAGCACCATTTAATTGTGATTCATTAGACCGAGAAACTTCCACCTCCAGCGCAGCATCATCCTCTGCCAACAAAGCAGCAGAATCATTTTTCAAAGAATCAACAGCCTCAGTCTTTGTCAAACAGGATTCCGCCACGCTCGGTTTCGCTACTCTTATCAGGGCGAGAATCAGGACTATCACAACAAATCCGAGCAGAAAACGATTTTTGCTCGACATGGCACGAAGAATTCTGATGATATTTCGTATGATTTCTTTCATTTTCATGATTTGAGTATTTTCAATTTCATTTTGATCAAGCTCCAGTTTCGGAAGATTACTTTCTACATATAGGACATATAGGAAAAGAATCCCGAAGCAAGGTTCCAAGGGAGATAAGCCCTAGCCTTATTCCGATGAGAGAAAGAATCCCAGAGCAGAAGCCAAGCTTTTAGACCTGCCTAATCAAAAATGTAGTGCAAAAGTACGGTAAAAAAACGAAAATGCAAAACTTTTTAAAGTCTTTTTAAACAAAACATATCAGAAATTTTGCTCATTTCAAGGAAAAATAGTAATTTTGCAGCGTATTAATATCATATAAGTTTAAACTATATTATTTTTAGAGTTTTGATAGAGAAACATATTGTACTCGAAGACGTTGACCCAGTGATGTTCTACGGAGTGAACAACAGTCACCTGCAGATGATTAAATCACTGTACCCGAAGTTGCGTATCGTTGCACGCGACAATGTACTTCGTGTGCTCGGCGACGAGGAGGAAATGGCGAAAGCGGAAGAAGAAATAGAGCAGATGCGCAAGCATTTGGCGAAATACAACATGCTCAACGAAGAGGATATCCTTGACATTGTGAAAGGCAAGCAGACCAAGGCCGATTCAGCTAAGGATGTACTGGTATATAGCATCAGCGGAAAGCCTATCAAGAGCCGGAGCACCAACCAACAAAAGCTTATTGATGCATACGAGAAAAACGACATGGTGTTTGCCGTAGGTCCTGCAGGAACAGGTAAGACCTACCTCAGCATCGCACTTGCAGTAAAAGCTCTCAAGGAAAAAACAGCCAAGAAAATCATCCTCTCGCGCCCTGCCGTAGAAGCAGGCGAAAAACTCGGATTCCTACCGGGCGACATGAAAGACAAAATAGACCCTTATCTGCAACCGCTCTATGACGCCTTAGAAGACATGATACCTGCCGTAAAACTGCAGGACATGATGGAAAAGCATATCATACAGATAGCTCCACTTGCCTTCATGCGCGGACGCACACTGAGCGACGCTGTAGTCATCCTCGATGAAGCTCAGAACACCACCTCCCAGCAAATCAGAATGTTCCTAACACGTATGGGTATGAACACCAAAATGGTAATCACGGGAGACCTCACGCAGATAGACCTGCCAAGAGAACAGCGAAGCGGACTGAAAGAGGCTCTCAAGATACTCGAAGGTGTGGAAGGTATCGGAGTGGTCAACCTCGGACAGAAAGATATCGTAAGACATAAGCTCGTAACCCGCATCGTAAATGCATACGACAAATACGACAAGGAAAGAGCAGAAGCCCGGGAAGCTATGAAAGCAGAAAAGGCAGAAAATTCAAAATAATTTAGAATAAGGAACTGAAGGAAGCACCCCCTCTACAAAGAGATAAGGAAAGGCGACGGAAAGTTCGAAGTTCAAAATTCAAAGTTCAAAATAAAAATGAAAGCATTAACAAAGACAGATTTCCATTTCAATGGACAGAAGAGTGTTTACCACGGTAAAGTACGTGATGTGTATGACATTAACGACGACATCCTCGTGATGGTCGCTACCGACAGAATCTCAGCGTTCGACGTTGTGCTGCCAAAAGGCATCCCATTCAAGGGACAGGTACTCAACCAGATAGCTGCGAAGTTCCTGGATACTACGACAGACATCTGTCCTAACTGGAAGTTGGCTACACCAGACCCAATGGTCACCGTTGGTCTGAAGTGCGAAGGTTTCCGTGTAGAGATGATCATCCGTTCTATCCTCACAGGTAGCGCATGGAGAGAATACCAAAAGGGTTGCCGCGAAATCTGTGGCGTGAAACTCCCTGAGGGTATGCGCGAGAACCAGCGTTTCCCAGAACCAATCATCACTCCTACCACAAAGGCTGACGAAGGTCACGACATGAACATCTCTAAGGAAGAAATCATCGCCCAGGGCATTGTTAGTGCTGAAGACTATGCAGTGATGGAAGACTACACCCGTCGCATCTTCGCTCGCGGACAGGAGATTGCTGCCAAGCAGGGACTCATCCTCGTAGATACAAAATATGAATTCGGCAAGCGCGATGGCAAGGTTTACCTCATCGACGAAATCCACACTCCAGACTCAAGCCGCTACTTCTATGCTGATGGCTACGAGGAGAAGTTCGAAAAGGGCGAACCACAGCGCCAGCTCTCTAAGGAGTTCGTACGCCAGTGGCTCATCGAGCACAACTTCATGAACGAGCCAGGACAGACCATGCCTGAGATTACCGATGAGTATGCAGAGAGCGTATCAGACCGCTACATCGAACTCTACGAGCACATTACAGGCGAGAAGTTTGACAAGGCAACCGAGGAAGGCGATATCGCTGCCCGCATCGAGAAGAACGTAAGCGAATGGCTTGCAGCAAGAAAGTAATCATTCCTGGGAAATAATTATTCCGCAGAGGAGTTAGTTTTTCCCTGAAAAGAGTACTATATATATTAATGTACAAGCAAGAACAAATTAAGCCCTATGAAGGCGAAGGAGACAAGGGCAAGCTGGTGGAAGAAATGTTCGATAACATCGCTCCTACCTACGACACCCTCAATCATCGCCTCTCATGGGATATCGACAAGGGGTGGCGTCGCAAAGCCATCGGACTGCTGCAGCGCCACCACCCTGAAAAGATGCTCGACATCGCCACCGGTACGGGCGACTTCGCTATCCTGGCGGCAAAAACACTGCATCCCCAACAGCTCATCGGAGCAGACATATCCGAGGGCATGATGGAAATCGGAAGAAAGAAAGTAGAAAAGGAAAATCTGCAAGACATCATCAGTTTCAAGAAAGAAGACTGTCTGCACCTCTCCTTCCCTGATGAAACCTTCGATGCAGTGACGGCAGCATTCGGCATACGAAACTTCCAGAACCTCGACCAGGGACTCAAGGAAATGTGCCGAGTATTGAAGAAGGGCGGACATCTGAGTATCGTAGAACTCACACATCCCGTGAAATTCCCGATGAAGCAGCTATTCCGCATCTACTCCCACACGGTATTGCCGATATACGGTAAGCTGATTTCTAAAGACCAGAGTGCCTACAGCTATCTGACGGCCACCATCGAAGCCTTCCCACAGGGAGAAACGATGATGGAGGTGCTAAAGAAAGCAGGATTTGAGAAAGCTGAATTCAAGCGACTCACCTTCGGCATCTGCACGATGTATTTCGCAACAAAATAAAAACAAAAAAATAATCAGTATGGACAAGTATGGACTCATAGGTTACCCTCTGGGGCATTCATTCTCAAAGAATTACTTCAACGAGAAATTCGAGAACGAGGGTATCGACGCTACCTACATCAACTTCGAGATACCTACCATCGAAGACCTGGCAGAAGTGCTCGACTCCAATCCTGAATTGAAAGGATTCAATGTGACCATCCCTTACAAGGAAAAGGTTATCAGCTATCTGGACTACGTAAGTCCCGAGGCAAATGCCATCGGTGCTGTAAACGTGGTAAGAGTTACCCACAAAGGCGACGAAATGGTGCTCAGAGGCTACAACAGTGATGTGATAGGCTTCACCCAGAGCATAGAACCGTTTATCGAGTCTTTCCACAAGAAAGCCCTTATTCTCGGTACGGGTGGTGCTTCCAAGGCCATCTGCTATGGACTGAAGTCGCTCGGACTGGAAACCGTCTTCGTGAGCCGATACGAGCGTCCTGGCACTCTGCAGTATGACAAGATTACACCTGAAATCATCAAAGAATACAACGTGATTGTCAACTGTACTCCTGTGGGAATGTACCCTCACGTAGATGAGTGTCCACCACTGCCATACGAGGTCATGGACAGCCATACCTTATTATATGATCTGATCTACAACCCCGATGAAACCCTCTTCATGAAGAAGGGCAAAGAGCAGGGAGCCACCGTAAAGAACGGACTGGAAATGTTGCTCCTGCAAGCCTTCGCATCTTGGGATTTCTGGGAAGGGAAAGAGCAACTGTAAAAAAGATTTTTCTGAAGAAAAATTCTCTAACAGATGAGAAGACTTTCAGAAGAATATTTTTTCAGATTATATAATATATAATAATGTAAAGGAGAAAAGACTTTAAGTTAAAACGATAAAAAATAGAAAAATGAGCAACAATCGCTATATGATGCGCGGAGTGAGCGCAGCTAAAGAAGACGTACACAACGCCATTAAGAACATCGACAAGGGTATTTTCCCACAGGCTTTCTGCAAGATTATACCTGATATTCTGGGCGGCGACCCTGAGTACTGCAACATCATGCATGCCGACGGTGCTGGAACAAAATCAAGCCTGGCATACATGTACTGGAAAGAAACGGGTGACCTCTCCGTATGGAAAGGTATCGCACAGGATGCAGTCGTAATGAATACAGACGACCTGCTTTGCGTAGGTGCTGTAGATAACATCCTCGTTTCATCTACCATCGGTAGAAACAAGATGCTCGTTCCTGGAGACGTCATCTCTGCCATCATCAATGGTACTGATGAACTCCTCCACGAAATGAGAGAAATGGGTATCGGCATCTACCCTACAGGTGGCGAAACTGCTGACGTAGGCGACCTCGTACGTACCATCATCGTAGATTCTACCGTAACCTGCCGAATGAAACGCAGCGATGTCATCAACAATGCCAACATCCGTCCGGGCGACGTTATCGTAGGTCTTTCCTCTACAGGTCAGGCTACATACGAGAAGAAGTACAACGGCGGTATGGGCAGCAACGGACTCACCTCTGCTCGCCACGATGTTTTCGCCAAGTATCTCGCTGAGAAATACCCAGAAAGTTTCGATCATGCAGTACCAAGCGAATTGGTTTATAGCGGCAAATACAAATTAACCGACGAGGTGGAAGGCGCACCTATCAATGCAGGCGAACTTGTGCTCTCACCAACCCGCACCTACGCACCAGTCATCAAGAAATTGCTCGACGAATTGCGCCCAGAAATCCACGGTATGGTACACTGTACAGGTGGTGCACAGACCAAGGTGCTCCACTTCGTAGGAGAAGACTGCAAGGTAGTGAAGGACAACATGTTCCCAGTACCACCACTCTTCAAGGCTATCCACGACTGTTCTGGCACCGACTGGAAGGAGATGTACCAGGTATTCAACATGGGTCATCGCATGGAAATCTATGTACGCCCAGAGATTGCAGAAAAGGTCATCGCCATCAGCAAGAGCTTCAATATCGATGCACAGATCGTAGGTCACATCGAGGAAGGCAAGCGCAGCCTCACCATCAAGAGCGAATTTGGAACATTCGAATATTAATCAATAGAACATTCGAATAATAATCATTATAAAATGGATAATAACAATATATTACAGAAACTGGAAGGCTTAGAGAGCCGATACGAGGAAGTTAGCACCCTCATCACCGACCCGGATGTCATCGCAGACCAGAGCAGATACGTAAAGTTGACCAAGGAATGGAAAGACCTCGGCGACATCATGGACGCTCGTAAGCGATACATCAACTGCCTCAACTCCATCAAAGAAGCCAAGGACATTCTCGCCAACGAGAGTGACCCGGAAATGAAAGAAATGGCACGAGAGGAGTTGAACGAAAACGAAGCTCTGCAGCCAAAACTCGAAGAGGAAATCAAGATAGCACTTGTACCAAAGGATCCAGAAGATGCCAAGAACGTGCAGATGGAAATCCGTGGTGGTGCAGGTGGCGACGAGGCTGCTCTCTTCGCAGGAGACCTCTTCAGTATGTACAAGAAATACTGCGAGTCTAAGGGATGGACCGTGAGTGTAACTTCAGTCTCTGAGGGCGCCGTTGGTGGATATAAGGAAATCGACTTTGCCGTAAGCGGAACAGATGTTTACGGTACGCTGAAATATGAATCTGGCGTTCACCGCGTTCAGCGCGTGCCTGCTACCGAGACTCAAGGACGTATGCACACATCAGCAGCCACAGTAGCCGTTCTGCCAGAAGCAGACAAATTTGAGGTAAACATCAACGAGGGCGACATCAAGTGGGATACTTTCCGAAGCTCAGGTGCTGGCGGTCAGAACGTCAACAAGGTGGAATCTGGTGTCCGCCTCCGCTATCCTTGGAAGAACCCAAATACAGGCGAAGTGGAGGAAATCCTCATCGAATGTACAGAGACCCGCGACCAGCCTAAGAACAAGGAGCGCGCCTTGAGCCGACTATATACATTCATCCACGACCGCGAGCATCAGAAGTATGTAGATGATATCGCAAGCCGCCGTAAGAGCCTCGTCTCTACAGGTGACCGCAGTGCGAAAATCCGTACATACAACTTCCCTCAGGGACGCGTAACAGACCACCGTATCGGATACACTACTCACGACTTGAATGGTTTCCTCGGAGGAAACATCCAGGACATGATCGATGCGCTGACCGTGGCTGAAAACGCAGAAAAATTGAAAGAAACCGAACTATAAAAATCACAAAGAATATGAATAGAAAAGAACTAGTAGAGCAGATCTTCGCAAAGAAAAGTTTTCTTTGCGTAGGTCTTGACACAGATATCGACAAATTGCCAGTTTGCATTACTGAAAGTGAAGAGATTCAGGGTGCAGAAGCTAGTATGATTTTCAAATTCAACAAGGCTATCATCGATGCAACAGCTCCTTACTGCATAGCCTACAAGCCAAACCTCGCTTTCTATGAGAGCCGTGGTGTATATGGCATGATTGCATTCGAGAACACCGTGAAGTATCTCAAGAAGTACTACCCTAACCACTTCATCATCGCAGATGCTAAGCGTGGCGATATCGGTAATACATCCAAGATGTATGCACAGACTTTCTTCAAGGAGTATGATCTCGACTCTCTCACCGTGGCTCCTTACATGGGCGAGGATTCAGTGAAACCATTCTTAGAGTATGAGGGCAAATGGGTAATTCTGTTGGCTCTTACTAGCAACAAGGGAAGCCACGACTTCCAGCTCACAGAGGATAAGGAAGGCGAAAGACTTTTCGAAAAAGTACTGAAAAAGAGTCAGGAATGGGGCAACGAAGAAAACATGATGTATGTAGTAGGTGCTACTCAAGGCAGCATGTTTGAGGACATCCGCAAGGTAGCTCCTAACCACTTCCTTCTCGTACCAGGTGTAGGTGCACAGGGTGGAAGCTTGCAGGAAGTTTGCAAATATGGCATGATCAAGGACTGCGGTCTGCTCGTCAACTCTTCTCGCGGTATCATCTATGCCAGCAATGGTGAGGACTTCGCCGAAGTAGCTGGTCAGAAGGCGAAGGAACTCCAGGAGCAAATGGCTGCAGAATTGGCAAAAATCTAAAGTAGAATTGGCTAAACTCTAAAAGAGTAACGGTCAGACTCTATAAAAAGATAAAAAGTATCTTTTAGGCGCATTGTTTCATCAAGAATGAGGCTTTGCGCCTAAAAAATAGAGGTTTGTTTGGGAAAAAAGCGAAATATTACAAGATAATTACAAGAATTCGAAACTTTTTTACTATATTTGCACCAAATAATAAAGCAAAGCAAACCAGCCGGCTGGTTAAAGCTGGCTAAAATCAAAAGAATAGATAAATATGGAATTTACCGCTCAACAGATTGCCCAGTTTGTTCAGGGCAAGGTAGAAGGTGATGAGAACGCAACCGTGAACACCTTCGCTAAAATTGAAGAAGGTAAGGAAGGTGCTATCTCGTTCCTTTCTAACCCGAAATATACTCACTACGTGTACGACACTAAGTCAAGCATCGTCCTCATTGACGAAAGCGTGGAACTGGAAAAGCCTGTCAGCGCTACGCTGATCCGCGTAAAGAATGCATACGAATGCGTAGCAAAACTGCTCCAGATGTATGATTCTATGAAGCCTAAGAAAACTGGCATTGATCCATTAGCTTTCATTTCTCCAAAGGCTAAAGTGGCTGACGGCGTTTACGTAGGTGCTTTCGCATACATCAGTGATGGCGCAGAAGTGGGTGAAGGAAGCCAAATTTATCCTAACGCATATATCGGTGAGGGTGTGAAAGTGGGCAAAAATGCGCTCATCTACCCTAACGTAACCGTATATCACGGATGCAAATTGGGCGATAATGTAACACTTCATGCTGGTAGTGTAGTTGGCTCTGATGGTTTCGGTTTTGCTCCGGGTCCTGAAGGCTACGACAAAATTCCACAAATCGGTATCGTTACCATCGAGGACAATGTAGAAATCGGCGCCAATACCTGTATCGACCGTTCTACAATGGGTTCTACCTACGTCCGTAAGGGGGTGAAGCTCGACAATCTCGTACAGATAGCCCACAATACCGATATCGGTGCAAATACCGTGATGTCCTCACAAGTAGGTATTGCAGGCAGTACCAAGGTTGGTCAGTGGTGTATGTTTGGCGGTCAGGTAGGTATTGCAGGTCATATCACCATCGGCGACAAGGTTTTCCTCGGAGCTCAGAGCGGTGTGCCTGGCAGTCTCAAGAGCGGTCAGCAACTCATCGGTACTCCTCCTATGGAGCAGCGTGCTTACTTCAAGTCGCAGGCCATCTTCCGTCGCTTGCCGGAAATGTATAAGGAACTGAACGACCTGAAGAAGCAGATTGAAGAACTAAAGAAAAAGTAATTTTTCAAAGTTAAATGTGAAGTGTTAAATGAGCGAATGCCACCAACAAGTTAACACTTAACATTTAACACTTAACACTTAACATTAAAATACATCGTTATGTCAAAACAGAAAACACTTAAAGGTAGTTTCTCGCTCTGCGGAAAAGGACTTCATACTGGCTTGAGCCTCACTGTTACCTTCAATCCTGCACCAGAGAACACTGGTTATAAGATACAGCGCATAGACCTCGAAGGTCAACCTATTATTCAAGCTGTGGCAGAGAACGTGGTTGAAACTCAGCGTGGTACAGTACTTGGCAAAGGCGATATCCGTGTGAGTACAATAGAACACGGAATGTCTGCACTTTATGCACTCGGCATTGACAACTGTCTAATTCAGGTCAACGGACCAGAGTTTCCTATCCTCGATGGCTCTGCAGCACCCTACGTAGAGAAAATTCAGAGTGTAGGAATTCAGGAACAGAATGCAGAGAAAGATTTCTATATCATCCGTCACAAGATAGAAGTGAAAGACGACAATGGTTCCGTCATCACCATCCTCCCAGATGAAGAATTCAGCATCACTGCCATGTGCTCTTTCGAAAGCAAGTTCATCAACAGCCAGTTTGCTACACTCGACAGAATGGAGAAATACGTTGAAGAGATTTCATCTGCACGTACTTTTGTTTTCGTACGTGACATCATGCCTTTGCTCCAAGCCAACCTCATCAAGGGTGGCGACCTCGACAATGCCATCGTTATCTACGAGCGTCAGGTAGAACAGGAACAGCTCGATCAGCTTGCTGACCATCTCAAGGTGGCTCGCATGGATGCTACAAAACTCGGCTATATCCAGCACAAACCATTGCAATGGGAAAACGAATGTACACGCCATAAACTGCTCGACATCATCGGTGATATGGCACTCATTGGCAAACCTATCAAGGGTCGCATTATCGCTACCAGACCAGGACATACCGTCAATAATAAGTTTGCGCGACTGATGCGCAAGGAAATCCGCAAACATGAAATCCAGGCTCCTATCTACGATCCTAACGAGGAACCAATCATGGACAACATCCGTATCCGCCAGCTCTTGCCTCACCGCTACCCTATGCAGCTCGTAGATAAGGTAATCGCTATGGGTCCTACCAGCATCGTAGGTGTGAAAAACGTAACTGCTAACGAACCATTCTTCACAGGTCACTTCCCTGAAGAACCAGTAATGCCGGGTGTACTCCAGGTAGAAGCAATGGCACAGTGTGGAGGCTTGCTTGTACTCAACCAGTTGGAAGAACCAGAACGTTGGAGCACTTACTTTATGAAACTTGACGACGTGAAGTTCCGCAAAAAGGTAGTTCCTGGCGACACATTGCTTTTCCGGGTTGAGTTGTTGGCTCCAGTACGTCATGGCATTAGCAGCATGAAAGGTTACATGTTCGTAGGCGATCAGGTAGTAGCAGAAGCAACATTCACCGCTCAGATAGTAAAAAATAAATAATAACGAGAATAAAATATGAATCAAATAAGTCCTTTAGCATTTGTTCATCCAGAGGCAAAACTCGGTGACAACAATATCATCGGTCCTTTTTGTTATATCGACAAAAATACCGTGCTAGGAGATAATAATGTACTTCAAAATAGTGTAACAATACATGTAGGTGCTCGCATCGGCAATGGAAATGAAATTTTCCCAGGTGCAAGCATCTCTACCAAGCCACAGGATCTCAAGTTCCGTGGCGAGGAAACCATCTGTGAAGTGGGCAACAACAACAGTATCCGTGAGAACGTAACCATCTCTCGAGGTACAGCCTCTAAGGGTAAGACCGTAGTGGGCAGCAACAACCTTCTGATGGAATGTGTACACGTGGCTCACGACTGTGAGTTAGGCAGCGGCTGCATCATCGGTAATTCAACCAAATTTGCAGGCGAAGTAGTAGTTGATGACAATGCTATTGTTAGTGCCAACGTACTCGTTCACCAGTTCTGCCACATCGCAGGCTATGTGATGATCCAGGGTGGATGCCGCTTCTCTCAGGATATTCCTCCTTATATTATTGCAGGTAAGGAACCGACAAAATACTGCGGTTTGAATCTCGTAGGTCTTCGTCGTCGCGGTTTCAGCAATGAGCTCATTCAGAATATCCATGAGGCTTATCGCCTTCTCTACTCTAAGGGTGTGCTGAAAGAAGGTATTCAGGAAATTAAGAACAACCTTGATGTTACTCCTGAAATTCAATACATCATCGACTTCGTAGAGACATCAAAACGTGGAATTATCAGATAATTTTCTGAAAGGAAAGAGAAAACTTTCTAAAAGGAAAAGAATTATTTCCCATGAAGAAAAGAGAAGACTTTCTAAAATAAAAGAAATATTTATCATGAAGATAAGTTTTTCTAAATAGAGAGAAAGTTTCTCAAGAAAAATTTTCTGAAAAGAAAGTAATTCTGAATCTAAAATATAAAAAAGAGGGAGTGTTTTCTGTTTAAAATTCTGGCGACAAAAAGACAGAAGACTCAAATGAACAAGATGATGTCAAAATCAGAAGGTTCAAATGAATCTGATAAGGTCAAAGAATTTAAAGTCTCAAAGAAGCTGAAAGCACTCCCTTTCCCAAAAGGGAATGATCATCTTAAACTTTAAAAGCAATAAAATGAAGACCCTCATTGTTGTTCTCGGTCCAACAGGTGTAGGAAAAACAGAGCTCTGCCTATCCATAGCAGAACATTTGCAGACACCTATCATCAATGCTGATTCCCGCCAGATTTTTAAAGAACTTCCGATAGGAACTGCAGCTCCAACTAAAGAACAGCAAAAGCGAATACCCCATTACTTTGTAGGAAATCACAATATAGAAGATTATTACAGCGCAGCCATGTATGAAGCAGATGTAATGAATCTCCTACAGAACAACCTATTCAAAAGTCACGATACTACACTTCTCACGGGCGGTAGCATGATGTATATTGATGCCGTTTGCAAGGGAATTGATGATATTCCTACTATAAGAGATGATATCCGCCAATGGATGAAGGAAAGACTGGAAAAAGAAGGTTTGGAAAAACTGGTGGAAGAACTACAAAAGATGGATCCAGAACATTACAACATCGTAGATAAGAAAAACCCACGCAGAGTAGTTCATGCACTCGAAATCTGTCATCAAACTGGCAAGACATACACATCCTTCCGTACTGCAGAAAAGAAAGAAAGACCATTCCGCATCATCAAAATAGGACTCAACCGAGATAGAGCAGAACTCTATGAGCGAATCAACCAGAGAGTACTCCTGATGATGGAAGAAGGACTTGAAAAAGAAGCAAGAAACGTATATTCTCAAAAAGGACAGACTGCTCTCAGAACTGTAGGATATAAAGAAATGTTTGCTTACTTTGATGGGGAAATAGACCTACAGGAAGCCATCCGACAAATCCAGTCGCATAGTAGAGAATACATGAGAAAGCAGTTGACATGGTTTAAAAGAGATGAAGAAATCACCTGGTTTCACCCCGACAACAGTAAAGAAATCATAAATTATATTGATACCTGCTTGCAAAAGAAATAATTTTGCTATTTTTGCACGTAAAAACGGTTAGAAAAGGAATTGAAAGATTCAAAAAGCTTTCTAAAGACTTCAGAATAGACTGATCTAAATCGATTTAAAAGTCTCTCAAGATTTCTGAAAAGACACGACCAAGTCGATTCTAAGGTCAATAAGGCATCAGAAAGTCAGAAAGCTTCGGAAATCTCTTCCTTCAATAGCCCTCAACAATAAAAAATATGAAAAAACTCAAGACATTTTTTGCCTGGTTATGGCACAAGTTCAGTGGCTTCTGGCCTTGGTATAGAAATCTATATCGAGGCAAAGCATGGTACACCAAAACCGCCATTGGACTGGTGAGTTGCATCGTCGCCTTCATTCTATATCTTGGCGCAGTAGATATCAACTTTCTGTGGCTCTTTGGAAAATCACCGGGCTATTTTTCAGGTATCCTGAATCCTCAGACAAGCGAGGCATCTGAAATCTATAGTGCTGATGGTAAACTCATCGGTAAATATTTTAATGAGAATCGTACACCAGTGACTTACGAAGAAGTCAACCCTGATTTCTTCAAAGCCCTTGTAGATACTGAGGACGAACGCTTTTACAAACACTTAGGTATCGATCCCATCGGCTTGTTCGGTGCTGTAAAAGATGCGCTCTTACACCATGACGCACGTGGTGCTTCTACCATCACACAACAGTTGGCAAAGAACATGTTCCGAGTTCGCTCACAATACTCTACAGGATTGTTGGGCAAGATTCCTGTTCTCCGTATTCTCATCATCAAGAGCAAGGAATGGATCATCGCAGCTAAACTCGAAACCGTATATAGCAAGAAGGAAATCATCACTATGTATGCTAATACAGTGGATTTCGGCTCCAACTCATACGGTATTAAGACAGCTGCCAAGACCTATTTCAATACCACTCCGTTGGATATGACTACAGATCAGGCAGCAGTGTTAGTGGGCATGCTGAAAGCCACAACCTACTACAACCCTCGTTCTAATCCAGAAAACAGTCTCGCCCGCAGAAATGTCGTATTATATAATATGGTAAGACACGGTGACCTGTCAAAGGAAAAATATAACGAACTGAAGGAATTGCCTATCAAACTGGACTTTAAGGTGGAAGAAAACTACGACGGACAGGCTAAATACTTCCGTGAAGCCGTTGCTAACTACCTCAAAGGTTGGTGCGAAGAAGAAGGATACGACCTCTATTCCAGCGGTCTGAAAATCTACACTACCATCGATACACGAATGCAGAAATATGCAGAAGAAGCTGCCATAAAACAGATGAAGCAGGTTCAGAAGAATTTCAACAGTCACTGGAGTATCAACCGAGGCAAGGCTGGCGAGGGGAAATGGTTGGGACAAAATCCTTGGCAGGACGAAAACCACAAGGAGATACCAAACTTCATCCAGGGCATCGCAGAGCGTCAGACATTCTATAAGAATCTGATGGCAAAATTCCCTAATAATCCAGATTCAGTCAACTACTATTATAAGGAATGGGTTCACCCTGTTAAGGTATTTGACTATGAAAAGGGAACTGTCACCAAGATGATGACTTCAGAAGATTCCATCAAGTACATGACTACATTCATGCACTGTGCTTTTGTGGCAATGGAACCACAGACTGGTGCAGTGAAAGCATGGGTAGGAGACATCGATTTCGATGCATGGAAATACGATAAGGTAACAGCAGAACGCCAACCGGGTTCTACCTTCAAACTCTTCGTTTATACAGAGGCGATGAACCAGGGATTGACACCATGCGACAAGCGTCGTGACGAATACATCTCCATGGATGTTTACGACAAGAAGAAACATGAAATGGTAAAATGGACTCCATCCAATGCAAACGGTTCTTTCTCGGGTGATTCCATCCCATTGAAGGGTGCGTTTGCCAAGAGTATCAACTCAGTAGCCGTAAGACTCGGACAGGAAATGGGCATCAAGCGCATCATTGAAACAGCTCAAAAGATGGGTATCAACAGTCCTTTGGAGGACGAACCATCATTGGCGCTTGGTTCAAGCGACGTCAATTTGCTGGAATTGGCATGTGCCTATAGCACCATCTCAAATAATGGCATGCATCACGATCCGGTACTAGTTACACGTATCGTTGACAAAGACGGAAAGGAAGTATATACGGGTCCTTCTACTGCCGAACAGGTGATTCCATATAAGAGCGCCTTCCTGATGCAGCAGCTTCTCAGAGGAGGTATGCTGGAACCAGGCGGTACTTCACAAAGTTTGTGGGGCTATGTAGGCGACTATAAGGATACTGAATTTGGTGGAAAGACTGGTACTTCTAATAACCATTCAGATGCATGGTTTATGTGTGTAAGTCCAAAGTTAGTCTGCGGTGCCTGGGTAGGCGGCGAATACCGTTGCATCCACTTCCGCACCGGAGCTTTAGGACAAGGTTCACGCACGGCATTACCTATCTGCGGTTACTTCCTGCAATCCGTACTCAAAGATCCAGCCTTCAAGGAATATAGGGCTAAATTTGACAAACCGAAGGATGGCGACATCACCAAGGATATGTACATGTGCGCAAGTTATGTACCGAAAGCCAAAGTGGATACTACAAGAATAGACAGTGCTGCCATGAACGAGGAAATCATTCTCGATGAAAACGGCAACCCGATTATCCGAGAGATTCCAAGCTCTGAGGAGAAAGCAAATGGTGAAAAGAAGCAGGAAGAGAATGGCGAAAAGAAAGAAAAGAAAAAAGCCAAACCTGCAGAACAGGTCATCAATTTCGACGATTTATAAAGCTTGAAAAAGATAAGTTTGCAAAAGATAAGCTTGAAAAACAAATAATTAAGCTTACAAGTGATTAAGCTTACAAGAGAAAAGCTTTTAAAGATAATAAACAATAGGACAATCGGTGGTTTCCGTCATATTACTGAAACCGCCGATTCTCTTTTTTAAGAATAACCGATATGGCTGAGAATATAGATTTACAGAACGAAGAATTGCAAAATGCTTTGCAGATCATACAATATACGCACCGCTCCCTTTTCCTTACCGGAAAGGCGGGAACGGGTAAATCTACATTCCTACGCTATATCGCAGCAAACACTAAGAAAAAGCACGTGGTGCTAGCACCTACAGGTATTGCAGCCATTAATGCAGGAGGCTCTACCTTACATAGCTTTTTCAAACTCCCCTTCTATCCCCTCCTGCCTAACGACAGCAAATATAGTGTACGCAACCTGAGAAATACCATGAAATACAGCTCAGAGAAAATCAAACTTCTCAGAGAAGTAGAACTCATCATCATCGATGAAATCAGTATGGTAAGAGCAGACATTATAGACTTCATTGACAAGATTCTAAGGGTTTACAACCGCAATATGCGTGAACCATTCGGAGGAAAACAGTTGCTTTTGGTGGGAGATATATACCAGTTGGAACCAGTAGTTAGGGAAGACGACAAGAAACTGCTCAGCCCTTTTTATTCCAGCAACTTTTTCTTTGATGCCAAAGTTTTCTATCAGTTCCAGTTGGTCAGCATCGAACTGAAAAAGGTGTACCGGCAGAGCGATCCTGTATTCATCAACATACTCGATCATATCCGAACCAGTCAGGTGGCAAACAGCGACCTCATAAAACTCAATGAGCGTGTGGGAGCCACTCTTGATGAAGGGGACTCACGACTGGCAATCACCTTATCTACCCGACGAGACACGGTAGATTTCATCAATGAAAACAAGTTGAAAGAGCTCCCAGGAGCCCCTACGCTCTTCAGGGGAACCATCGAAGGCGAATTTCCAGAAAGCAGTCTTCCTACCCCTATGGAACTCTATCTGAAAACAGGTGCCCAGGTGATTTTCATCAAGAATGATATCGACCACCAATGGGTTAACGGAACGTTAGGAACCGTCATCGGATTTGACGACGACGAAAACAGTCGAATCTATGTAAGAACAGAAAATGGGGAAGATGTGATGGTGGAACCGGCTGCCTGGAGCAATATGCGCTACCATTTCAATGAAACAGAGAAAAAAATAGAAGAAGAGGAAATCGGAAGATATACCCAATATCCACTCAGATTGGCGTGGGCCATCACCGTTCACAAAAGTCAGGGCCTCACTTTCAAACAGATAAAGATAGACTTCACTGGAGGCGTATTTGCAGGTGGACAGACTTACGTAGCACTTTCCAGATGTACCAGCCTGGAAGGAATCAGCCTTCAGGAACCTATCCGCCACAATGAAGTATTCGTAAGAAATGAGGTAAAAAAGTTTGCACGTCAATACAATGACCACAACATCATCAACAATGCCTTACAGCAAAGCAAGGCCGACAAGCAATATCACGATGCTGCAGCAGCCTTCGACAAGGGAGATATGCAGGGAGCACTAGATAATTTCTATCTTGCCATTCACAGTCGCTATGATATAGAAAAGCCGCTTGCAAAAAGGTTCATCCGGAGAAAACTGGATATTGTGAACCGTTTGAAAGATGAAAATGCCCAACTAAAAGAAGTCGTCAGACAAAAAGACGAAGAACGAAACAAGTTGGAAGATTACCTCAAGAAACTGGCTACAGAATTTGTGATTCTTGGAAAAGAATGTGAGAAAGAGAATATGAAGGGGGCAGCCATTAATAATTATAAAAAAGCCCTCGAACTCTATCC
This sequence comes from Prevotella sp. AM42-24, assembly GCF_003461825.1. Classification (NCBI taxonomy): domain Bacteria; kingdom Pseudomonadati; phylum Bacteroidota; class Bacteroidia; order Bacteroidales; family Prevotellaceae; genus Prevotella; species Prevotella sp. AM42-24. Next base: position 114,648 of record NZ_QTXV01000002.1, read on the forward strand.
GACACATCCTGAAGCCATGAGAAGATTGAAAAAAATAAATAAAAATGATTCTAAAGAATAAACCTTGAAAAATGAAAAGAAGAAGACTGAAGACAAAAAGAATAGCAGCACTCCTGCTCATCCTACTCACCATCATCGCTTTCTGCCTGAGAGGATGCATCAGCAAGTGTTCAAGTACAGATACAGAGAAGAAAGATTCTGTAACAAGCGTACATCTGAATGAGGTATTAAACAATAAGATGTCAGACGGGAAGGAATACAAGGAGTTTGACTCTCTTGTAGAACGTTATCTGAAAAGATGGGAAATCAATGGAGCGCAGCTCGTCATTTCCCGCAACGATTCCCTCCTCTATGCACGAGGATTTGGCTATGCTGATAAAGAAAAAGGAATCCTGATGCAGCCCAATATGGTGATGAGATTCGCATCTGTTTCCAAACTCATCACAGCCGTAGGTGTCATGAGATTGGTGGAGATGAAGAAAGTCAGGATGAGCGACAAAGTCTTCGGTCCGAAAGGAATTCTCAACGATACGACCTACAACAACAGCATCAAGGACAACAGATACTACGATATAACCGTAGAACAGTTGCTCAGACACAATGCAGGTTTTACCAACGGAGCAGGAGACCCGATGTTCTCTACAAGATACATTATCATGCAAAATCACCTCACTACTCCACCCGACCATAAGACACTGCTGAAAATCCTACTGAAAAGGCGACTCGGATATACGCCAGGTGAAGGAAGATGCTACTCCAATTTGGGATATATGCTCCTGTCAGAGATCATCGCAAAAAAATCAGGAATGAAATATGCCGATTTCATGCAGAAATACGTATTGCATCCGGCTGGCTGCTATGATATGCACATTGCAGGCACCTACTACGAAGATCGCCGACCTAACGAGGTGAAATATTACATGCATCAGGGTTCTGAAAATGTATATGAATACAACAATAGTGGCAGAATGGTACCTCGCTGTTATGGAGAGAACGATGTTCCAAGACTGGAAGGTGCCGGTGCCTGGTGCGGTTCGGCAGCAGAATTATCAAGACTCATCGCTTGTATCGACGGAATGCCACACGTCAAGGACATTCTCAGTAAGAAGAGCGTAGAATTCATGACACGCGAACAGCCAGAACATAATTTCTCTATCGGTTGGAATTTCACTGCCAAGGGAAGACCTTGGATCAGAACAGGTTCTCTATCAGGAACATCCGCTCTCATCCTGAAATATCCTGATGGACAATGCTGGATTCTGATCACCAACACCTCCACCTGGAAGGGACATGGTTTCTCCAATGACTCCATGGCATTCTTCGAAAAACTGAGAAAGAAATACATGGCAGATATGCCAAAGAAAGACCTGTTTACGCATTTGAAGAAATAAGAAAATAAAAAAGTCATTTGTAAGCCCTACATAAGAGGACTTGACAAATGACTTTTCTTTTTGCCGTACTATGAATAATATCAAGCAATTATTCTTTTCTTTTCCAGATATTCCCTACCTTTCTGCGAATCGCCACAATATTGAGCAGCGAAACAATCAGAAACAATACCGCTCCCAATCCAAAGGCAGGCAGCATACTGCCATCCTCCATATCAGGATACAAGGCCTCAATGAAATCCATATAATAGTTGCGGATAAAGAAAAGAGCTATCCAGGCTATTATCAGCACAGCCACATTCAGACCCATGGTCAATATCTGATAAGGTTTTGAAACCTGCGCAGGACTATAGCCGATAAGCAGCAGATTTTCCAACTTAGATGAGTTTTTCTGAACCAGCAGATAGATACTCAGCATAAGAATATAAAAACTCAAAGCAGAAATCACCAAACCGATGACCATCACCATCATCACGATCATACGGAGGAAATAGGTAGTCTTCTCAGCATCCAACTTATCCGTTTCCACCTCATAACCATGATTATCGAGATATTGACTGATATTCTCATCCGCAGGATTTCCCACCTCCACAATCAAACGAGTAGGATCACTATGATTATCGGGAGCAAATTCCTGATTACTCCAGTCCATAAATGCCTGAGGAACGAGGATTGTATTCAGACGGGAAGAGAAACCAATCACCTTACCCTTAAACTGTTCCTTCTTACCTCCTGCTTGAATGAAAATCTGAAAATCAATCATGCCCATCAGTCCATCACTGATTTTAGGGAGAGAATGACTCTGGGCAAAACCGAAATTATACATATTAATATAGGTACGAGGCAGAATAATCGGAACCTCATGTGCCCCAGGCTCATATTTCCAGTCTTTCAGAGGAACATCCACAAAACCATCCGGAACACTCTCGAAGAACAGTTCTGAGTTGAGTACATTCACACCGTTCACGCCCATAGAAGCATCCACTTTGTATTCAGTAGAAGTAAATTTACCTATTTTCTTCACAAACTTCTGCGATGAAATCTCATCAATCTCACTACCCGCAAAACTGTTGGTTCTACCACTGATCGTATTCCCCATACCGATTTTCTTACTCATGATAAGATAATCAGCCTTCATAAAACTATCTTGCTGAGTGAACACAGGCAAGACATCCTGATAAAACTGAAAGCCGAAAAGAACAATCAGCATACCAAATAGATTGGCAAAAGCAAAACCAGCAAACTGCGAGATACTGATATGTTGTCTAAGTAATTTCCAAACTAAATTCATAACACCAAAACTAAACTATAATCTTACAATCTTTTCGTAGGCAAGATCCATGTGCTTACCGATACTGGTCACGATGACACCAGCCCCCTGTCTGCCCGCTTCTTCCATCATGATATTTCCCATGATGCGAGAATTGGTATCATCCAGGTGACTGATAGGCTCATCAGCCAAGATAAAATCGAAAGGCTGACACAGTGCACGAATCATAGCCACACGCTGCTGCTGACCAAAGGACATACGCCCTATCTTGGAATCCACCTTATCAGCAATGCCCAATCTTTCAAACCATTGTAGGATGGTATCTTTCTGCTGAAATCCTGTGATTTTGTTTTTGATTTCAACATTCTCCATCGCCGTGAGTTCTGGGAAAAGACGAAGTTCCTGAAAGAGATGACTGATATGTCGCTTTCTCACCTCTACCCAATCTTTCACCTGATAATGAGCGGTCACATCCTTGTCAAACAACACACTTCCGCTATAGTCGTGACGATACCCCAAAACATAACTGCAGAAAGTACTCTTACCCTTTCCGCTGTCTGCTTCAACAAGATAAAGATGCCCTTTCTCAAAAGAGACATCCTGCTGCCAGATCTCCGAATCAAGATCATTGCGCTGCGCAAAGACCTGAGGGAGAACAGATTGAAACTGAATTGTTTCCACTTTGATATATATTTAAAAAACTTAGTTATTTATATTTTAAAAACTTAGTTTACCATTACTTCAATGTATATACGACGGAATTGAGATTTCCGAAAATCGGACTCAGCAGAGAAGTAACTGCCGCCATGGCATCACCGCTGTTACCAGTTTTGTTGAGATTGATAACCATCGCCAACTTCTGCCCTTTGATTTCTTTTCTGATATCCGCAGAAACCGGATGATTAGAACGCTTGATGGCATAGGAAGCAAGCAGCTCGTCACTTCCGCTAAAGAACTGTTTGTCATCGCTAACACCGAAATAGAAAGACGTTTTCCCATCCGTGTAATAATAGGCATTCTTCCCCCAGTCGGCAATAGAAGCCCCCTTAGGACATGACTCTTTCCAGTAATCTACATCTGCCAACCACTGATAATGAGCCAATTGCGCAGCCATCGTCATCTTCAGATTAGCATCAGAGAAAGAAGGTAGTACGATAGCCATATCACCATTCACACTCCTGATGATATTATCCATATCAATAGCCGCATTGATGCCAAGTAAAAGCTGTTGGATACCCTTATTGGTCTGCATCATCGGCAGGAATTTCTTACCATCCACATTCATGAAGATACCAGCAGTAGCATCATCAGGCATCGATTCCAGATACTTGCCCTGTATAGGACGGTAAGAAGCAACCGCAGACTGGAGAGCCTGATTGATATCAGGATTGAAAGAGAAAGTCTTGCCTTTGATTCTGAGCATACCCTTCTGTAGATTCATTTCGGCAGCAATGATGATTTGAGAAGCATCCGCATTCTTAGGAGCGCCCAAGGTGAAAGGAGCCACAAACTTCTCTGGCAAAGCCTGAGCCTGAGCCACTAATGCCATCGGAGAAGAGATTGAATCGAGACGTTCAAACATCGGAGAAGACTGGATGCCATGTTCTTCGTCAGCCTTCAGATACTTGATCATCATGCGTTGCAGTTCAGCCTGAGCATCAGCAACAACAGGTCCCATGATGAGGAGTGCCTGATCTGAGAAACCTACCAACCAGGAATTCTTGAGCACAGAAAAATGAAAGCCTTTCTTTTCAGTTACATTTTCGCAAAGTTTCTGTTCCTTCGATAATTTGTTTAACCAATCTTCCAAATCGGCAGCATCAGAAACCTTTGCACAAAGTCCCAAGTTCCCATCAACAGTCTCAAAGAGATACATTTTTTCAGAAACATCAATGCCACAATCAGTCACATCCTCCACATGAAGCAAAGACTTCAATACACCAGTCTTACTGGCTTGCGGATTACTCTCAGCCATTTTCTGCATATCAATGGAGATGAGTGCAGAACTGTTGGCAGGAATAGCGTTGATATAATCAGACCCAGAACAGGAACAGAAAAATACCATTCCCGTAATCAGCCAGGCAAGTGCCATGCTGATATTCATTTTTTTCATCAGTTCCATTATATAAATTAAATTAAATGCGTCGAGCCAAATTAGCCATAGCCACAGCCATCAGACCAGCGGTCTCCGTACGTAATCGGCTGGTACCAAGACTCACCGATACATATCCATGTTGCAAGGCCAACTGCACCTCTTCGATAGAGAAATCCCCCTCCGGACCCACGAGAATCGTCACATCCCCCTCATGATCCAAAGGCTTCTGGAGTTCAGCAAACAAGTCCACCTTGTCTATCTCCTCATAGCAGTGGCAGATATATTTTTTCCCCGTGCGAGGCTGGGCTATAAACTCCTTAAAAGGAATCATCTCATTCACCACCGGTTTCCAAGCCTTATGGCTCTGCTTGACGGCAGAAACAACAATCTTGTCCACGCGGTCCACACGAATAGTCTTGCGCTCAGAAAATTTGGCAGAGAGGAAAGAGAGTTCATCAAAACCGATTTCCGTAGCCTTTTCAGCCATCCATTCGATACGGTCCATCATCTTCGTAGGCGCAATAGCCAGATGCACCTTTCCCTTCCAGGCAGGCTGTTGAGGGAAGGTCTCCAATATCTGATAGAGACAGTGCTTACTGGAGGCGAGGCTAACTTCAGCACGATAGAAGTTCCCCTCGCCGTCCATCAGATTTATCTCATCACCCGAGGTGAGGCGCAACACTTTCAGTGCATGCTTAGCCTCCTCCTGAGGCAATTCAGTCACTTTGCCTGCATCAGGCACAAAAAAATATCTTATCTCTTTCATTCGTGCTTATCTTTATGTCTTTTATTGAGTTCATCCCGCAAATTGGAAGCCATCTCATAGTTTTCAGTCTCAATCGCCATCTGGAGAGAATTCTTGAGCAACTTTTCAGAGAGTACGGATAAAGGAAGTCCAACCTTCGTAGCACCCGTTACGTAAGGAATTGAATGAAGGCGCATCACCTCTGCCGAAGCATAAATATGAAGCTTGCAGGCAACAGACATAAAAATTCCATCACTACATCTGATAGGGAAAGACTTCTGTGTCAACCGATCATAAATTTCAGTTTGATAAACACCATCTTTGACACCATTGATCCTGACCTCCAGCGAACTCTTATCCCGCGTAGCTAAGATATCATTCACCACACTGGGGAAAAGCATCTGGGTCTCAGGCCTATCCGTCATATACTTCATGATCAGATCACGCATCTCCAGCTCACAAGAAACGACAATCTGTCTTGTCTCTGTAGCATTAACCAAAGACACCAGAGCCACATCCTTGATTCCCAAAATCTCGGAAACACTTTTAATTAATAATAAAGAGTCCATAAATAATCATCTCCTATAAAAAATCACACATTAGTTCAGCTTCTTGGGTTTAAACAAGAAAGCAAAGAGTACGGCTACAACAAGCGCATAACCGGCAAAAATCAACCAGCAACTTCTCCAATCGCCCATCAGATAACCCTGTTCGTTGAACTGGCAATAATGATTGATCACCTGTCCAGCCAACAGCGTACCGATCGTAGCACCCAGACCATTCGTCATCAGCATAAACAGTCCCTGAGCAGATGCCCTAATCTTCGGGTCGCATTTCTGGTCAACAAACAAGCCGCCCGAAACATTGAAGAAGTCGAAAGCCACACCATATACGATGCAGGAAGCCACAAAGAGGATGACACCAGGGAAAGCAGGATTACCCAATCCGAAGAATCCAAATCGGAGCACCCAGGCAAACATGGCTATCAACATCACCACCTTGATACCAAAACGCTTCAGGAAGAACGGAATCAGCAGGATACACAGTGCCTCAGCCACCTGAGATATAGAAACCAACAGAGTAGCATTATTGGCAGCAAACGTATCTATCATAGCAGGATCTCCCTTGAAACTGGTAATAAAAGGAGTAGCATAACCATTGGTCACCTGCAGAGACATGCCCAATAGGCAGGAGAAAATAAAGAACAGCGCCATCTGCTTAGACTTAAACAGTTTGAAGGCATCCAGTCCCCACATCTCCGCAATACTCTGGTTTTCCTTCCTTACTATCTTACACTGAGGCAAGGAATAGCAATAGAGGAAAAGCACAAAGCTCATCAATCCCGACATGAGGAACTGCAGATGCGTATATTGGAACTTATTTGCATTTTCTATAAGGAGGAAAGAGAAAGAACCGTCTTCCCATGTCGCACAATTCACCACCCACATCATGAGGATGAAGCCGACAGTACCGAACACACGGATAGGTGGGAAGTCCTTCACCGTATCCAGTCCATGATCCTTGAGAATGGTGAAAGCAGCCGTGTTTGACAGTGCGAGTGTAGGCATATAGAAAGCCACACTGAAGGTATAGACAGAAATAAAGAGCACCTCGTCCGGTTGAGCCGCAGCCTGTCCCATAGCAAAGAGCGCACACATCCCCAAACCTGCTAAGAGATGGCAATATCCGAGGAGGCGTTGAGGCTGAATCCATTTATCAGCAACAATACCCATCAAGGTAGGCATAAAGATAGACACTATTCCCTGAATAGCGTAAAACCAGGCAATTTCGGCACCCATGCCAGCTTTGCCAAGATAATTACCCATAGAAGTAAGATAAGCTCCCCAGACAGCAAACTCTAAGAAGTTCATCACTGCCAAACGTACTTTTAAATTCATGCTATTATATTTTTTTAAGTTTAATTCAAAATGCGTTTTTATAAAATGCAAAGATAATGAATATTCTTGAAATAAAACAAGAAAATAAAAAAATCTCATGAAGTTATGGTCTATATTTAACAAATTATGTGTAATTTTGCAGCCAAATTAAAACAGAAAGACAGATGTTATTGAATTTTTTTGCGACGTGCAACAAGATTGGGGCTTTCACCTTGGGAGGAGGCTATGCCATGATCCCCATCATGGAGAGAGAGTTTGTGGATAAAAACAAGTGGATGGACAAACAGGAGTTCATGGACATCATGGTAGTAGCGCAGACCACTCCGGGAATATTTGCCATCGACATGGCCAGTCATATCGGATATAAATTAAAAGGAGTATGGGGAGGCATCGTGGGCGCCATCGGTATAGCCTTGCCATCAATCATCGCCATCCTCATCATCGCTATGTTCTTCCAGCATTTCAAGGACAATTACTGGGTGGCTAAGTTTTTTGCAGGTGTAAGACCAGCTGTAGTAGCCCTGATAGCAGCACCTTGTTTTAAGATGGCAAAGACAGCCAATATCAATAAGTACAATTTTTGGATACCGATCGTATGCTGTGCGCTCATCGCATTGCCGATATTCGCCGTATCCCCTATTTATGTCATCATCGCTGCCGGTGTACTCGGTTGGCTTTATGGCAGAATCATCAAAAAGGACAAATAAAAAGCAAGTATGATTTTTCTGAATTTATTTCTCACGTTCACAAAGATAGGAACATTCAATTTTGGCGGAGGCTATGCCATGCTTTCGCTCATCCACAATGAGACAGTAGTAAAAAATCACTGGCTCACGAATGCCGAGTTCACGGACATCGTAGCTATCAGCCAGTCCACACCTGGACCAATCGGTATCAACTGTGCCACTTATGTAGGTTACACCTCCGTACTTCATGCAGGCTATTCCCATTGGGTAGCCTGTATAGGTTCATTCATAGCCTCCCTTTCAATCATATGGTTACCCTTTATCATCATGATTTTAATCAGTCGGTATTTAATGAGCCACAAGGATTCCAAGGATGTGCAGAACATTTTCAGCGGTCTCCGTCCAGCCATTATAGGTCTGATAGCCGCCGCAGCAGTATTATTGATGAACAAGGAGAATTTCGGTTCGCCAGAAGAGAGTCCATACCAGTTTACCATCAGCATACTCCTCTTTGCCTTCGCCTTTTATTTCACAAAAGTAAGGAAGACGAATCCTATTTTAGTCATGCTGCTTTGTGGTCTCATCGGAATATTCATATTATAGAAAAGCATGATAAACAAACCGATGAGAAATATTTAAGAAATATGAAGCTTAACAAAATCCATCATGTAGCCGTGATTTGTTCCGACTATGCGAAATCCAAGCATTTCTACACAGATGTGCTCGGAATGAAGATTATGAGTGAAAACTATCGTAAGGAACGTGACTCCTGGAAAGCTGACTGCTGGCTTGATGACAACTATATCATCGAGTTATTCTCCTTCCCTAACCCACCAGCACGTCCTTCCTATCCGGAAGCAGCCGGTCTGCGCCATCTTGCTTTTGAGGTAGATGACCTTTTGGAGACAATTGATGAACTAGACAGTAAAGGCATCGTGCATGAACCCATTCGCACGGATGAATATACAGGCAAGCGATTTGTATTCTTCAGTGACCCAGATGGTTTACCGATAGAACTGTATGAAAAATAAAGATTCCGTTTAATCGTATTTGAAAAAATGCAGCAAATAAACATCCAATATTACAACTCGCCCTGCGGAGAGTTAATTCTGGCATCAGTGGGTGATGATTTGTGTCTTTGTGATTGGAATAAAATGCCATGTGCAGAGCACAATAAAAATAGACTTACAAGGTATATGAATGCAGATTTCAAGATTGAAACATCTCTTGTTCTGGAACAGACCAAGCTGCAACTGGATGAATATTTTTTGGGCACCCGCAGGTCATTCGAAATTCCATTGTATCCTGTAGGAACAGATTTCCAGAAAAAAGTATGGAGTGCTTTGCTCGAAATACCATACGGTGAAACTAGAAGCTATAAGGACATAGCTCAAAATATAGGCAATCCTAAGGGAAGCAGAGCCGTAGCAGGAGCTATCGGAGTCAATGGCATCAGTATTCTTATTCCTTGCCATCGCGTTATCGGCAGCAACCGTTCCCTGACAGGTTTTGCCGGAGGACTGGAAGCTAAGAGAATTTTGCTGGAGCTGGAGACAGAATAATCATAAAAGCATTCCATCATTTGTAAATTCAATAAGATTTGTAAAAAACAAAATGAATATCAAGTCAATAGGTAATAAAATCAAGGGTAATCCCAAGATGATAGAGGGCACGGTATATTCCATGCTCATCATCTGCAGTGTTTCCCATTTTCTGAACGATATGATTCAGTCGATCATTCCTTCCATCTACCCGATCGTGAAGGATAAGTTCGACTTCTCGTTTGCACAGATAGGTATCATCACACTGGTCTTCCAGATGACATCTTCCATCTTGCAACCTTTCACAGGACTTTATGCCGATAAGCATCCCCGTCCCTATGCCCTCTCCATCGGCATGTGCTTCACATTGGTGGGCCTGCTCCTGCTGGCTTTCGCCGAGAATTATTTCCTGATTCTCCTGGCAGTGAGCGTTGTCGGCCTGGGTTCGTCCGTGTTTCATCCCACAGCATCGAGAGTGGCCCAGATGGCATCGGGAGGTAAGAAGAGTCTGGCACAATCCATCTTCCAGGTGGGCGGCAATGGCGGATCGGCAATAGGACCACTGTTAGCAGCCATCATCATCCTGCCTTTCGGCCAGCATGCCATCTCCTTGTTTGCCCTTGCAGCCCTGCTTGCCGCAATCATCATGGTAAGATTGGGAGTCTGGTATAAAGCACGATTGGCTTACGTGGTAAAACATCCACAGAAACAGCCCCTTCTTAATAACCATATCTCTAAAAGGGTGAAGTATTGGGCACTATTTATCCTCATCATGCTCGTGTTCTCCAAGTATTTCTATACGGCGTGCATTACGAGTTACTTCACCTTCTTCCTGATGGATAAGTTCGGGGTATCAGTACAGACCTCTCAGTTGTGCCTCTTCGTATTCTTGGCCGCCTTTGCAATTGGTACTGTGGCTGGAGGAATGTTGGGTGACAAATTCGGTAGAAAGTATGTCATCTGGTTCTCCATTCTGGGTGCCGCACCTTTTGCCATCGCCATGCCTTTCGTGAACTTCACATGGACCATCATCTGCACCTTCATGTCAGGACTGATCATCGCATCGGCATTCTCTTCCATCGTGGTATATGCCACCGACCTAATGCCGGATAAAGTGGGATTAATAGCAGGCATTTTCTTCGGACTGATGTTCGGACTGGGAGGACTTGGTTCCGCGTTCTTCGGCTGGTTAGCCGACAAGACCAGTATTGAGTTTATCTTCCAGGTGAGTGCCTTCCTGCCATTGCTCGGCATCATAGCAGGATTCTTGCCGAATACCCAGAAGAGAAGCGTTAAAGAAACTGATGAAAACGCAAAGTAAATGAAAGACTTTGATTTTAAATAATTGTATAAGAGAGTATTAAAAATGGAACAAGAAGAAAAGAAACAGAAATCTCAAGCTGCAGAGAATCAGGTATCCTGCCCACCGCAGCAGCCAGCTAGTCCACATCCTTTCATTTCTGTCATACCACTGGCAGTACTTATCGCCCTCATCGTCATGGTTGTCAAACTCTTCCCTGACGATGCCCTGGCCGGTGCCTCCCAGGTGGCCCTTATGATAGCCACTGCCGTATGTGTGGCACTCGGCATGGGCATCTATAGGATGAAATGGAATATCTTTGAAGAGATGATTAAAAAGACGGTGGGCGATGCCGGAGTATCTATCCTGATCCTGCTGCTCATAGGAATGATGTCAGCAACCTGGATGATCAGTGGCGTAGTACCTACATTGATATATTATGGCGTACAGATTATGTCACCAATCTTTTTCCTTCCCTGCGCATGCATCATCTCCAGCATTATTTCTGTGATGACGGGAACCTCATGGACCACCATTGCCACCATCGGTATTGCCCTGATGGGAATCGGTGATGCCCTGGGAATACCAGCCCCATATACCGCTGGAGCCATCATTTCGGGAGCCTATTTTGGTGATAAGCTCTCACCTATGAGCGATACCACGGTCCTGGCTTCAAGCATAGCCGGTGCCGATCTTTTCTCGCATATTCGCTACATGCTCTATACCACCATACCAAGCATCTTGCTCTCGCTGGTACTCTATCTCATCATCGGACTCTGCTATGATTCCAAGCCTGTGGATATTAGCCAGTATCTTACTGGTCTGAGTCATGGTTTCAATATCTCCCTACTTACGATGCTCGTTCCAGCTTTTACAGGATGGCTCATCTACCGCAAGCCCCCCTCTCTCATCACACTTCTTCTTTCTGCCCTTTCAGCATGCATCTGTGCCCTCGTCCTCCAACCGGAAGTACTGGTAAAGATTGCTGACGAAGACAGCATCACTGCCAAGAGTCTCTTTGAGGGAATCATGACCACCTGCTACACTCATACCCAGGTAGATTGCGGTATGGCGAACATCAATAATCTTGTTGCCACCCGAGGCATGGCTGGCATACTCAATACCATCTGGCTCATCCTCTGTGCCATGTGTTTCGGGTCATGTATGGTAGCCAGCGGCATGCTTCACGCTATCACCCACATGCTTCTGAAAAGCATACACAGCACAATATCACTTGTATGCAGTACTGTGGCATCGGGTGTGTTGCTCAATCTCGTTATGGGCGATCAGTTCCTGAGTATCATCATGAATGCATCTATCTACAAGGATGAGTATGCAGAACGAGGTTACCGACCTGAACTCTTAAGCCGAAGTACAGAGGATAGTGCTACCGTGACGAGCGTACTGGTTCCATGGACTGCCTGCGGTATGACGCAAAGTACGGTTCTTGGAATCCCAACTCTGATCTATCTCCCATTCTGTTTCTTCAATATCATCAGTCCTTTGATGAGTTGTCTGGTTGCCATTCTAGGTTTCGTACCCAAACCACAACCCAAGGAAAGCAAAGCATCTGTAGCGGAAGAGTCTGATATCCATTAAATATATAGGAGATTCATAGATATAGGAGACTCATAAAAATGAAAAAAGATTCAAAAGGAAACCAAGCAAAAGAAGCAAGACTACCTTCATACCAAGTCCGTATCCTCTCCGTACCAAGACTTAGCCTTTGCAGAGTGGGGAAGTCTCCACTACCACTATTTTATGATACAAATCTGCAGAAGGGACGTTTTTCTTTGTTCTAAATGTCCATGACTCCTTTCCATCCCTCAATATTTGTTGTTGGGTCTATACATATCCTCCTGAGTGAAGCCCCAGTTTTGTCCAAAAAGCAAGGCAATCACAATTCTAACGGCAGCCATTGACTTATATTAAACAGAAAAGAGGCTCACCAGGAACTCCTGACAAACCTCTTTCTCCATGATTTTTGTGATTCCGTTGGGGTTCGAACCCAAGACCCACAGCTTAGAAGGCTGTTGCTCTAATCCAACTGAGCTACGGAACCATCAATTAATCATTTGCAATTTCTAAACTTGCGGGTGCAAAGGTACAACTTTTTATTGAAACAGCCAAATATTTTTGCAAATATTTGGCTGTTTATGCTTATTTAGAAGCAAATAACCCCGTCTGAAAGGAAAACAGCGGGATATTTACTGCCAATCTGCCCCTGATAACCAGCACGCAAGATTTACTTGCCGAGCAACTCGTCGAGCAATGTATAGAATGCAGGATCCTCGCCTACGATGGTCTTCACAATCTTACCCTCTGGCGAAAGAACAATCTTGGTAGGGAAACCCTGAATGGCATACTTGTCACAAATATTCTCGGCACCATTACGTGGATTGTAAACATGCTTCCATGGCAACTCGTGCTTCTTCACAGCATCCTTCCACTTCTGCTCGGTATCATTGCAATCGATACCTACTATCTCAAACTTGCCAGCATACTTGGTATAGTACTCCTTCATCTGAGGCATACCCTTGATGCACCAACCGCACCATGAACCCCAGAAATCGAGAACTACATACTTGCCACGCAAACTGGAAAGGGTGAAGTCGTTGCCCTCAATATCCTTCAAGGTGAAATCAGGAGCCTCAACACCGGCTGCCTGTACTTTCTTTGCCTTCTCCTCTGCCTCCATCTGAGCCTTTGCCTGATCCAACATTGGCTGATAGAATGCCTTCATACGACCATTGCGAACTGACTCTGAAAGCATATTGACAACCTTCTGCATGACGTCATACTCCTGGAACTGAGGAACGAGTGCTGCAGTAGCCTCCTCGTTGGCATGCAGGGAAATGTAATTCATTACCTTCTCATTGCGTGTCTTCTCGAGTTCCATAGCCTTCTCCTGATATTCCTTGCGGAGAGCATTCTGATCGCCACCGTTCTTCATGCGGTCCTCGATAGACTTGCGCAACTCTGTGAAAGGCTTCTCTGCCTCTTCCAACATCAGATCCAATGAATGATACTGCTTGTAGAAATTGCTACCAGAGATATCGTAACGGGTGAGAACATCACCTACGAGCTCTGCTTTCTCACCTGGTACTGCTACGATGCGAGCCATCTTGTACTCTGTGTTGCGGAATGTACCTGGAGTTGCGAAAATGATAGACATTGGCTTATCCAAAGTGGTGGTATAAGTGAACTTATCCTTCTTTACCAAGATGGTATCGTTCTTCACACCTCTGTTCTTAAAGACTATCACGGTGTCACCAAAGTTCTTCAAGTTGGCCTTCAATGTGAAAGTGCCACTCTGTGCCATCGCTGCAGTTGCAGAAAGCAAAAGAGCTGCACTCAAAATCAAATTCTTTTTCATTTTGTTGTTATTTTGTCATTTACTAATTTTAATCTTATACACGTCATTCTCAGGCTTCATATACGGTTGTATCCTCGATACCTGCCTCGGCAAGCGCTTCCTTGCGTTCTACGCATGTGCCGCATTTACCGCAATGGATTTCGCCGCCCTTGTAGCAGCTCCAGGTTTCAGCATAGTCGATTCCCAACTTCTTGCCGATACGAGCAATATCAGCCTTGGTGATATTGGTATAAGGAGCACTCACCTGCACATCTACGAAAGTACCTGCCTGCGCCGCCTTGTCGATGGCATCAATGAACTCAGGACGACAGTCGGGATAAATCGTATGATCTCCTCCATGATTGGCTATAAGCACCTTCTTCAGCTGATTGCTCTCTGCAATGCCGATGGCGATGCTCAGCATGATGCCATTACGGAAAGGAACCACCGTGGATTTCATATTGTCATCAGCATAATGCCCTTCTGGGATAGCATCGGCTCCTTCAAGGAGACTGCTCTTGAAATACTGGTGCATAAAGCCCAAATCGATAGAAATATGCTTGATGCCAAGACGCTCGCAATGCATTTTGGCAAAGGGAATCTCACGCTCATTATGATTGGAACCATAATTGAAACTGATGCCCAAAGCGATTTCGTCCTTCTTGTCGTAGAGCAGCGTGATACTGTCCATACCACCACTCACAATAATCACTGAATCTTTCATTTCCTCTATATATTTTTACTTTCTTAACTTTTTACTTTTTTACCTTTTTACCTTTCAAAAAGCCTCTATCCGAACAGGCATCTCAGCGCCTCTTCCACCTTTCTGACCGGGTGAATCTCTATCTTGTATTTCGAATGATCAAATCCCGAATAATTGTATTTAGGGATGATGATGTGCTGAAAACCGAGCTTCTCAGCCTCAGCTATTCGCTGTTCGATACGGCTTACGGGGCGCACTTCTCCGCTCAGACCTACCTCGCCACACATACACCAGCCAGCCTCTATGGCTGTATCCACATTACTGCTCAAGACAGCGGCTATCACGCTCAAATCCATCGCCAAGTCAGTGACTCTCAGTCCTCCTGCTATATTCAGGAACACGTCCTTCTGCATTAACTTGAATCCCACGCGCTTTTCCAATACGGCCAAAAGCATGTTAAGTCGGCGCTGGTCGAAACCCGTAGCTGAGCGCTGGGGAGTTCCATAGGCGGCAGTGGAAACCAAGGCTTGAGTCTCGACCAGGAATGGGCGCACACCCTCGATGGCACTGCTAATGGCCACTCCCGAAAGTCCGTCGTGATCCTCAGTCAAGAGGAGTTCTGACGGATTACTGACCTGGCGGAGTCCTCCCTGCTGCATCTCATAGATTCCCAATTCCGAAGTACTTCCAAATCGGTTTTTGATACTACGGAGGATGCGATACATATAATGCTGGTCGCCCTCAAACTGGATGACGGTATCCACGATATGTTCCAGTATCTTAGGTCCTGCAAGCGTTCCCTCTTTATTAATATGTCCTATCAGGATAACAGGAATGCCACTGGTTTTGGCAAATCGCAACAATGCTGCAGCACACTCTCTGACCTGCGAGACACTGCCCGGACTGCTATCCACATCCTCTGTTGCGATGGTCTGGATAGAGTCAATGACTACGATTTCCGGAGCCACCTGCTGGATATGGGAGAATATCTTCTCTAAGGAAGTTTCACAAAGGATAGAGATATGGTCGAGATTCACATCCGTTCCATCGGGTGTGATCGAAGAAGCCAACCTGTCGGCTCTCAACTTGATCTGATGCGCACTCTCCTCTCCGCTCACATAGAGCACTTTCTTTTCAGGGATATTGAGAATGGTCTGCAGTGTGAGCGTACTCTTACCGATACCCGGTTCACCACCCAACAAAGTGATACTGCCCTGCACCATTCCCCCACCGAGCACACGGTTCAGTTCCTCATCATGCATATCAATACGGGGTTCATCGTGGGCAGAGATATCACGAAGCTTCATGGGTTGGACTGCGCCATCCGAAGCACGCACGCCGCCAAACATAGTAGCTGCGCCACCATGTCTCATCGTCATGCCCGCATTTCGGGCAGCCTGGGTTCCCGTTTCTCCTGCGATTCGGATTTCCTTAAAAGTATTCCATTGTCCACAACTCGGACATTTGCCAATCCACTTGGCTGATTCCTGTCCGCAATTGCTGCAAACGTATGCTATCTTGTCTTTTGCCATAATCTGTATGCTATCTAAACCTTAGATGACGTACAAAAGTACGCTAAATCAATGAAACGAGATCGACAATTAAGAAACATTAAAAAACATTTTGTTATTTAAAATATTTATCGTACCTTTGCAAGCGATATTTTTGGATAACAAAAAATACAATATAATTTTTTAATAAGGTAATGAAAGCAATAGCAATCAAGTCAAGCTTGTTTTCTAGTCTGAAGACATACAACAAGAAAACATTCATGTCTGACCTCATGGCAGGAATCATCGTGGGAATCGTAGCCCTGCCTCTGGCCATCGCATTCGGTATTGCCTCAGGCGTGACCCCAGAGAAGGGAATTATCACCGCCATTGTGGCAGGTCTTATCATCTCCGTCTTTGGCGGTAGTAAAGTGCAGATTGGTGGTCCTACGGGAGCCTTCATCGTCATCATCTATGGCATCATCCAGAAGTATGGCATGGAGGGACTGACCATCGCCACATTGATGGCGGGTCTCTTCCTGGTACTCTTCGGACTGCTCCGACTCGGCACCATCATCAAGTACATTCCTTACCCAATCGTAGTGGGATTTACCAGTGGTATCGCTGTTACCATCTTCACCACACAGATCAAGGATCTCTTTGGCTTGACCTTAGCCAGCAATCCTTCTGACTTTATCGAGAAATGGGGCGTTTATTTCCAGAGTTTCGATACCATCGACCCTTGGTGTGCCCTCATCGGTGTGGTGAGCGTGATTGTCATTGCCATCACTCCTCGTTTCAGCAAGAAGATTCCGGGTTCGCTCATCGCCATTATCCTGATGACGATAGTAGCGCTCATCCTGAAACAATATGCCGGTGTGACAAGCATCGAGACCATCGGAGACCGTTTTTCCATCAGCAATGAACTGCCTGCGGCACAGGTGCCTGAAATCAACTGGGAAACCATCAAGAACCTGGTGTCTCCTGCCATCACCATCGCTATTCTCGGTGCCATTGAGAGTCTGCTTTCTGCTACCGTGGCAGATGGTGTAATCAGCGACCACCACGATTCCAATACAGAGTTGGTGGCACAGGGATTGGCCAATATCGCCTCTCCTCTCTTCGGCGGTATTCCAGCTACAGGTGCCATCGCCCGTACGATGACCAATATTAATAATGGTGGTAAGACTCCTGTGGCCGGTATCATCCATGCCATCGTCTTACTGTTCATCTTCCTCTTCCTGATGCCATTAGCTAAGTTTATCCCTATGGCTTGTCTGGCTGGTGTATTGGTAGTTGTTTCTTATGGTATGTCTGGCTGGCGTTCATTCTTAGCACTGATGAAGAATCCTAAGAGCGATGTTACTGTGCTCCTGATTACTTTCTTCCTCACCATCATCTTCGACCTTACCGTAGCTATCGAAGTGGGACTGATTATCGCCTGTCTGCTCTTCATGAAACGTATGTCTGAGACGACCGACGTAAAGGCTATTACCGACGATGAGATTGACCTCAACAAAGAGTTTGACTTCCTTTCTACCAACCTGGAGCACTATACCATTCCTAAGGGTGTGGAGGTATATGAGATCAATGGTCCTTTCTTCTTCGGAGCCGGCAATAAATTTGAGGAAGTGATGGCTGCCTTCGGTGATCGCCCGCTGGTACGCGTCATCCGTATGCGCAAGGTTCCTTTCGTAGATTCTACAGGTATTCACAACCTCACCAACCTCTGCGAAATGAGTCAGAAGGAAAACATCCAGATCGTTCTCTCCGGTGTTTGCGAGAAAGTAAACTTCCAGTTGGAGCACGCTGGTTTCTACAATATGCTCGGTAAGGAGAATATCACCGACCATATTAGCAAGGCGCTCAAACGAGCTGAGGAAATCATCGCACAGAATAAGTTGGAGCAAGCCAACTAAATATTGGATCAAGCCAACTAAAAAAATAAGAACAGCCGCTTCTCGAACACATGAGAAAGCGGCTGTTCAGCTTTTATAAAGCCATACCTAAATTATTTCTTATCGTCTTAAAAACTCGAAAGTTCAGTTATCTCCTAAAAAATTCTATTAAAAGAAACGTCCTGGAGGAGGACCCATTGGACGACCACTTCCATTAAATGGGCGACCACGGAAATCAGGACGTCCACCTGGACCTTCCCCACGATTTTCCTTGCGTGCATCCTTGCCTCCGAAGAGATTCATGCGATATACTACGTGAAGCATCGCATAAGAGTTGATGGCATTGTATTCCGTATCCGTACGCGAAACGGATGAAATCGCTCTCGAGAAGGTACTCTGCTGGTGCAACAGATCGTAGAACTGAAGCATCACGGTGAGAGGCTTACCCTTCAGGAATCCCTGTGAAAGTTGAGCATTCCACACAAACTCATCGGTATTCATCGATGCATCGGAATAGCCGCGACGACTGCTGCAGGAGAGACTGGTATTCAAACTTGTGCCCCAAGGAGCGGTCAATGTCATCGAAGGTCCATAAGAGAACTGCCAGGTATCCAGGTTGCTGTTAGGCTGCAACTTGTTCTTGGCATGATTGTAAGCCAATGTTCCATCGAGTGACAATTCCAACCAATCATTGCGATAACTCAGAGAGAGACGCTCATTCCACGTGGTATTCTGGGTGGTATTCTTTTGGGAATCCTGCGACTTGTCGAGACTCAGATAACTCACATAGTGATTATAACCCAAATTGGTATCGGTATTGATATTCCATACACCAGCACTGTCGATAGAACAGTTGAACATAAAGGCTCCCATCACATTCCAGTTGCCATTGATATTCTCAGGTCGGGTGATTCTTCCACCAGTCGTCTCATCGTAGGTCACCTTATTGCTGATGCTATTGCTGGTCGTAGAGAAGTTAATATAGGTCATCACACCCTTGTTGTGATTCTGAACGAAATTGTTGTAGAACAATCGGAAGTTCTGAGTGAACGAAGGTTTCAAACCGGGATTACCTATAGAGACATTGAGCGGATCGCTGTCATCTACGATGTTGAGCAACTGAGAGATGCTTGGCTGTGAAGTCGTTCCTCGATAGTTGACACGCAGATTGCTCATCTTGGAGAATCGGTAACGGAAATCAAGGGTCGGACTGACGTTGGTCACCGTGCGCACCGTATCTACATATTTGCCCTGATAATCCTGTATGAACTTGGAACGCTGAGGCTGGATCATCACACCGAAGTTCAGATTATACTTCTGACGGACGAAGCGCATCATCACCTGAATATCATGGGTATAGTTTCTATACTCTGAATAGCGGCTCAGTTTGTCATCTCGATAGTCACCCAGTCCGCCATCCAGACGGCCAAGATAATTGCCCCACGCTCCGTATTCTGGATTGATTCCATCAAAACTATATTTACTGAAATCGTAGGTGCTGCGGTCACTCTTGGAGTAGCTGTAGGTGAACTTATAGCTAAGCTGGAGGAAGGTGGCCTTCCAGAGCGGTTCGCTATAGGTGGCCTGTGCACTGTAACTGTAATCCTTGGAAGGAGTCAGATTATAGCGGTTGGTCTGATATGTGGAATCCAGACCTGCAGCAGTCTGTACCAGATAAAGATGGGCATTCTGCAGGGAGATGCTCTTACTGTCCTTATCGGTATATTTGGCATCCATACGGAGGGTTACGTTACGTCCTTTATTGTTGAGTTTACGATTCAACTGGAGCATGCCGCGGATGTTGTTGTTCTTGGAATTACTCAAGCTTACAGACTTCTGTCTGTTGATCACAGCATCCACTTCATCCATCTTTTCTATGCCCTCATCAGAAAGAGGGTCTTCTGTATATTGGTACGGATCCTGATTGTAGGATGCAGAAATACCCGTGCTGCGACTATCATTGGTAGTCCATGAGATAGAAGGACGGAAGAGGATGTTGGTCATTGTATCCGGCATCCACTCCAGACGGATATTGCCATTCCAACTGTCACTGCGAGAGAATTTCTGGCTCAGACTATTGGAGAAAGAGGAACTGCTTCCCATGAAATTCTCGCTGGCACTACGACTCCAGACATCACCATCACCGTGATTCCAGCGAAGAGATGTATTAAATTTGATTTTATTCTTCTCCTCATAATTATAGTTGGCAGCCAGCATCTTGCTTGCATTCAACCCATTGCCACCGCCGAAGCCACGCCTTGGTCCACCGCCACCGAAGCCACGGTCGCTGGTATTGTTCGCATTGCCAAAAAGCATAAACCGGTTATTACTGTTGAAATATCCGCCCATACCTCGGGCACTATACCTGTCTTTATTGCCAATAGCCAGGTCGATATTTGACATCAAGCCCTTATTCATACCTTTCTTCACATTGAAGTCGAGCACGGTCTGTTCTTCACCATCATCAATGCCCGTCACTTTAGAGAGATCACTTTTCTCATCGTAAGCCTTGATCTTATCAATAATACTGGTTGGCAGGTTCTTGAGGGCAGTCTTGGTATCTCCGGTCATAAACTCCTTACCGTCAACGAGGATTTTCTTCACCTCCTTACCATTGATTTTGATGGTACCGTCATCGCTCACCTCAGCACCCGGCAGACGCTTCACGAGTTCTTCCACCACCGAACCTTCCGGCGTACGATAGGCAGCAGAATTATATACGAAGGTATCCTCCTTGAGCGTTACTTTCTGAGCCATAGCGGTAACCACAGCTCCTTTCAGCATGATGGCATCAGCACCGATGACGACATTACCCAATGCCAGATTCTTGTCCTGTTCAAGAACCACACGCTTCACGGTAGGCTTATATCCGACACTCGTAATCTTCAGAAGATACTTGCCATTTCCAGGCGCATTCAGATGGAAAAGACCTTTCTCGTTGCTGATGGCACCCGTCACATAGGTGCTATCGGTTTTGAGCAACTGGACGGTCACCTGCTCTACAGGATCCTTGGTATCCCGGTCGATAATCGCTCCGCTTACCAAGCGTTCCTGAGCAAACGATGCTATTGAGACCAAAAGCAACAGCATCATCAAAATTGATTTTTTCATTGCAATAAGTTATTTTTGATTTGCCTTTTTGACGTACATAATTATACAAGGTTTAAACAAAAATACTATTTTTATGCCAAATATAGAGTAAACAATCAAAAAAAATAGGATTTTTTGCCGTATAAGTCAGTTTTTTAACGTACCTTTGCAACATTATTAAACGTTTTTGTTATGAATCAGAGAATTATCATATCTACTCATCTGGAGAGTGAAATTGCCAATGCACTCACTGAATGCGAGCACGACAAGATTTTTATCCTTGTCGATGAGGTGACGAAGGAAAAATGCCTTCCGGTCATCCAGGGATTCTTTACGCTGAAAAATGCACAGGTCATCACGATAGGTGCTACAGACACCCATAAGGACCTGGAAACAATAGCACATGTATGGAAATCACTCGGCGATGGTGGCGGTTCACGACACTCTTGTCTCATCAATCTCGGTGGCGGCATGGTAACTGACCTCGGCGGTTTTGCTGCTTCCACCTTCAAACGCGGCATCAACTTCATCAATATCCCTACTACCCTGCTTGCCATGGTGGATGCATCGGTTGGCGGTAAGACGGGTATCAACTTCAACGGACTGAAGAATGAGATAGGTGTATTCAACGATTCTAAGTTTGTCATCCTCGACACGGAATTCCTGCGCAGTCTGGATGCCGAGAACATCTGTTCTGGCTATGCAGAGATGTTGAAGCACGGACTCATCTCAACGGAGGATATGTGGAAGGAACTGATTACCTTCGATTTGGCAAATCCTGATTTAAAGCATCTGCAGCAAATGGTGGCTGACAGCGTGAAGGTAAAGGAACGCATCGTAGAAGAAGATCCTCATGAGCATGGTATCCGCAAGGCACTGAACTTAGGACACACCTTCGGTCATGCCTTTGAGAGTTGGGCCTTGAAGCGCAAGCCTATCCTGCATGGTCATGCGGTTGCTTTCGGTATGATCTGCGAACTATATCTCAGTGCCACACATACAGGTTTCCCTACCGAAAAGATGAGACAGACCGTAAGTTTCATCAAGGAATACTACGGCACATTGCCTATCACCTGTGATGACTACGATGAACTGATAGAGTTGATGCACCACGATAAGAAAAACCAGAACGGCATCATCAACTTCACCCTCTTGGGAGGCATCGGTGACATCCGCATCAACCAGACGGCTACCATGGACGAAATCAAGGAAGCACTGGATTTCTTCAGAGAAGGATAATCTTATGAAATGTTGGAGAGAATGTGTATCAGCAGAAGGAAGAATGAAGATACACAAACTCTTCAACATTTATATTTTAGACCTTTTCTATATTCAAATATGAGACCTTTTCATCATCATGTTAATCCTATATTTATATAATGTATATGAGAAAAATATTATTCTACCTATTTCTATTGACCGTTACGAGCATACAGGCAAATCCTGTAGATGACATCCTGGAACGCATTGACAAAGGCGCTTCACGCAAGTTTCAGACCATACTGGTAAAATCAGACAAAGACTTTTTTGAGATTGACCAGAAGTCTCATCCTTCCTCCAACAGCAGGAAAACTTCATCTCCTATCATCATCCGGGGCAACTCTTGGGTGAATATTGCCGTGGGTGTCAACTGGTATCTCAAACACTATGCCGGCATCCATATCTCCTGGAACAATATGACGGCTAAAATACCTGCCGTATTGCCACGAGTTGAGAAAAAGGAGCGCCATGAGACAGATCTCAAATTGCGCTATGATTTCAACTACTGCACCTTCTCCTACTCGATGGCTTTCTGGGACTGGAACCGTTGGCAGAAAGAAATCGACTGGATGGCTCTGCATGGCATCAACATGCCGCTTGCCATCGTAGGCGAAGAATGTGTATGGAGAAACATGCTCCTCAAGTTAGGCTATACAGAGGAAGAAGTCGGCAAATTCATTGCCGGTCCTGCTTTCCTGGCTTGGTGGGAAATGAACAACCTCGAGGGATGGGGCGGTCCGCTGCCACTCAACTGGTACAAGCAACAGGAAGTATTGCAGAAGAAGATATTGGCAAGAATGAAAGAGCTTGGTATGAAACCTGTCTTGCCGGGCTATTGCGGTATGATGCCTCATGACGCCAAAGAAAAGTTAGGACTCAACGTGACTGATGGTGGTCGCTGGAATGGTTATCAGCGCCCTGCCAACCTATCGCCTACGGATGCCCGATTTGCAGAAATCGCAGACCTATATTATAAGGAGCTCACCCATCTCTTCGGTAAGGCTTCCTATTACTCCATGGATCCTTTCCACGAAAGCAATGATGATGCTGCCGTTGATTACGGAAAAGCAGGAAAGGTGCTGATGGATGCCATGAAGCGTGCCAATTCTGAGGCTGTGTGGGTGGTTCAGGGATGGACCGAGAATCCACGTCCACAGATGATAGAAAATCTGAAGGTTGGCGACCTCCTCATACTCGACCTCTTCTCTGAATGCCGCCCGATGTTCGGAAGTCCGAGTATCTGGAAACGGGAAGGTGGATACGGCAAGCATCAATGGCTCTTCTGTCTTCTGGAGAACTTTGGCGGAAACGTAGGTCTTCATGGAAGAATGGATCAGCTTCTCAACAACTTCTATCTAGCTACAGGAAAAAAGAACGTCCAAAAGCAAGAGAATTCTTCATTTATCACTAACTCTTCAATGAAGGGTTGGGGCTTTACGATGGAAGGTTCAGAAAACAACCCGGTGATGTTCGAACTGATGAGCGAACTGCCTTGGAGAGCGGAGAAGATGACCAAGGAAGAATGGATCCAGGAATACTGCTTTGCCAGATATGGCGTCCACGATGATACAATCGTGAAAGCCTGGACTTTGCTTGCAAAAAGCATCTACAACTGTCCGCTCGGCAACAACCAGCAAGGTCCCCATGAGAGCATCTTCTGCGGACGCCCATCATTAAACAATTTCCAGGTTTCCAGCTGGTCGAAAATGCACAACTACTATGATCCGGAAGACACCCGACAGGCTGCCATCCTCTTCGCACAAGTAGCTGATAAATACAAAGGAAACAACAACTACGAATATGACCTCGTGGATATCTGCCGACAGGCTCTCGCAGATCAGGGCAGAAAACAGTACCTGAAGACGATTGCCGACTACAATGCCTTTGCCCGTAAAGACTTTGACAAGAATGCAGACCGATTCCTGAAGATGATTCTCCTACAGGACAAACTCTTAGGCACCCGTTCTGAATTCCGTCTGGGACATTGGACAGAACAGGCACGCAAAATCGGCAAGACTACGGCAGAGAAAGACCAATATGAATGGAATGCTCGTGTACAGATTACCACATGGGGAAACCGCACCTGTGCTGATAAGGGAGGGCTCCGAGACTATGCACACAAGGAATGGCAAGGTTTACTGAAAGACTTCTACTACAAAAGATGGAGTACCTATATGAAGGCATTAAAAGACCAGATGAAAGCCAGCACCCAAGTGGATTACGAAGCGTTAGGCGGTGGCAAGAATGCTAACAAGACTGCTGCCGAACTCTTCCAAATGGCATTGCCTGGCGGTCCGGTAATTGACTGGTATGCTATAGAGGAACCATGGACTCTGCAGCACAATACCTACAGTGATCAACCTGAAGGAGACTGTGTGGAAGTGGCGAAGGAAGTTATCAATTTTATCAGATAAGAACTATTAAGAACAAGATAAAACACCCAGAAAACTATGATCAGACTCAAATCTCTGGATATCATGCGAGGGCTCACAGTAGCCCTCATGATATTGGTCAATAATGGCGGTGAACAGAACTATCATATTCTGACGCATAGCAAGTGGAACGGCTTGACTCCCTGCGACCTGGTCTTTCCTTTCTTCCTCTTCATGATGGGTATGTCCACCTATCTGTCTTTGAGAAAGACGGAGTTTAAGCCCTCGCTAATTATCTACAGAAAAATCGCAAAACGCACCATCTTGCTTTTCCTTATCGGACTCAGTATCAACTGGTTTGATATGATTTGTTCGGGTAATGGATTAGACTTTGCGCATCTGCGTATATGGGCAGTCTTACAGCGCATAGCCCTCTGTTATGGCATTGTATCCCTGTTGGCCATCCATATCAACCAACGGTATTTTGTCCATATCATCCTCGGCATCATCATAGTCTATATGGGCATCTTAGCTTTCGGCAACGGTTATGCCTACGATGCATCAGTCAACATCATCGCCCAGGCAGATCTCCATTTTTTCGGCTACGATCACCTCTATCATAAGAGTCCGGTAGATCCCGAAGGACTGCTGAGTACATTGCCAGCCATCGCCCATACGATGATAGGTTTCCTCTGTTGCAAATACATCAGCATTGCAGGCCAGAACGTTCATTCCAAAATTAAGTTTTTGAAAATCAGTGGTCTTGTCATGCTCATTCTTGGTTTCTTCCTTTCCTTGATTGGTTTCGGCATCAATAAGAGAATATGGAGTCCAAGCTATGTATTTGTGACCTGTGGTTTTGCTGCCTGGACCTTGAGTCTGCTCATCCAATGGATTGACAGGGGTGAAATCAGTGCAGAAGGAAAGAATGAAGCAAATGCGGAAGGAAAGACGATAAAAACAACGGAGAATCCGATAACAGTTCTGTTTCTGTCATTCGGAATGAATCCACTTTTTCTTTATGTCCTGAGCGAGTTCCTTGCCATCGTTTTCGGAACATACGGCATCAAGGACGACCTGTTAGGCCTCATCAGGAATGTCATTTCAGACGAGTATCTGGTTTCCCTCACCTATGCCCTGTTTTTTGTTGCCATTCATGCAGCGATGGGCATCTGGATGTACCAAAAGAAGATTTTCATTAAGCTATAATGCAAATGTTTGCACTACTATTTCCGACTTATTATATTAAAAAGCATAAAAATAAGGTGGAGTTCAGAAAATTATTTGTATTTTTGCAGACAGAATAACAAAATTAGATATATCTAAATAGAATATGAACATTTTAGAGTTAAGCGAACAGGAAATCGTTCGCAGACAAAGTCTTCAAACATTGCGCGAGATGGGCATTGATCCATACCCAGCTGCAGAGTTTCCAACCAATGCATTCAGCACTGATATCAAAGCTGAATTCAAAGACGAGGAAGAGCCACGCCAGGTAGTCATCGCAGGTCGTATGATGGGCCGACGCGTAATGGGTAAAGCCAGCTTCGCAGAGTTGCAGGACTCAAAGGGAAGAATCCAGGTCTATATCGCACGCGACGAGATTTGTCCAGACGAGAACAAAGACCTTTATAATACTGTTTTCAAGAAACTTCTCGACATCGGTGACTTCATCGGTGTAAAGGGTTTTGTTTTCCGCACACAGACTGGCGAGATTTCAGTTCACGCCAAGGAACTGTGCCTGCTCTCTAAGAGTCTGAAACCACTCCCTATCGTAAAGTATAAGGATGGTGTTGCTTACGACAAGTTCGACGACCCTGAGTTGCGCTATCGTCAGCGCTATGTTGACCTCATCGTCAACGATGGCGTAAAGGATACTTTCTTGCAGCGTGCTACAGTTCTCCGTACACTCCGCAGCGTTCTCGACAACGCTGGTTATACAGAGGTGGAGACTCCTACTCTCCAGAGCATCGCTGGTGGTGCTTCTGCCCGCCCATTCATCACCCACTTCAATGCGCTCGATCAGGATATGTATATGCGTATCGCTACCGAGCTTTATCTGAAGCGCCTTATCGTAGGTGGTTTCGAGGGTGTTTATGAGATTGGCAAGAACTTCCGTAACGAGGGTATGGACCGTAACCACAACCCAGAGTTCACCTGTATGGAACTTTATGTTCAGTACAAGGACTACAACTGGATGATGTCATTCACTGAGAAATTGCTCGAGACTATCTGTATCGCAGTCAATGGAAAGCCAGAACGCGAGATAGATGGTAACATCATTAGCTTCAAGGCTCCATATCGCCGTCTTCCTATCCTCGATGCCATCAAGGAAAAGACTGGTTTCGATTGCAACGGCAAGACAGAGGAAGAAATCCGCGCATTCTGCAAGGAGAAGGGCATGGATGTAGATGAGACCATGGGTAAGGGTAAGTTGATCGACGAGCTCTTCGGCGAGTTCTGCGAGGGTACTTTCCTCCAGCCTACTTTCATCACCGACTATCCTGTTGAGATGTCTCCACTGACAAAGATGCACCGTTCTAAGCCTGGTTTGACAGAGCGTTTCGAGTTGATGGTCAACGGTAAGGAGCTTGCCAACGCATACTCAGAGCTCAACGACCCAATCGACCAGGAAGAGCGTTTCATCGACCAGATGAAGTTGGCTGACAAGGGTGACGATGAGGCAATGATCATCGATCAGGACTTCCTCCGCGCCCTCCAGTATGGTATGCCTCCAACATCAGGTATCGGTATCGGTATCGACCGTCTCGTCATGTTGATGACAGGCAAGACCTTCATCCAGGAGGTATTGTTCTTCCCTCAGATGAAGCCTGAGAAGAAGATGCCACAGAGTACTATCAAGGAATGGGCTGAGATCGGCGTGCCAGAGGATTGGGCATACGTGCTCCGCAAGGCAGGTTTCAACCTGATTTCTGACATCCGTGAAGAGAAGGCTCAGGGTCTTCAGCAGAAGATCGGTGAAATCAACAAGAAGTACAAACTCGGCTACGAGAAGCCTTCTGTTGATGATATCCAGGGCTGGATTGACGCAGCAAATAAGTAATATATATTAATGTATAATTGGGGCAGCATACTCCAATTATACATTATTAGTTATACATTAAACATAAAACGAAGTGTTCAACTGCGGAAAAATTGCTATTATTGGCGGCGGTAGCTGGGCTACGGCAATAGCCAAGATTGTGGTGGGGCATACTCATCACATAGGTTGGTATATGCGACGCGACGACCGCATCGAGGACTTCAAGCGCTTGGGGCATAATCCTGCCTATCTGATGTCGGCAAGATTCAATGTGGATGAGATTTTCTTCTCTTCAGACATCAATAAGATTGTGCAGAACTACGACACACTCGTATTCGTCACCCCATCGCCTTACCTTAAGAATCATCTCAAGAAACTCAAGACTCGCATCAGCGACAAGTTTATCATCACAGCCATCAAGGGTATCGTACCTGACGAAAACCTCGTTTGTTCGGAATATTTCCATCAGGTATATGACGTGCCTTATGAAAACCTGGCTTGTATCGGTGGCCCTTCTCATGCAGAAGAAGTTGCGCTGGAGCGTCTGAGTTATCTCACCGTGGGCTGTAGCGACACAGATAAGGCTCGCGCCTTTGCCAACGACTGTCTGGCAAGCGAGTACATCAAGACCAAGACTTCAAGCGATGTCATCGGTATCGAATACTCATCAGTCTTGAAGAATGTATATGCTATTGCAGCAGGCATCTGTGGCGGTCTGAAATATGGCGACAATTTCCAGGCGGTACTCATGTCGAATGCCGTTCAGGAGATGCACCGTTTCCTCACTGCCGTCCACCCTATCGACCGCAGCATGTACGACTCAGTATATCTCGGTGACCTGCTCGTAACAGGTTACAGTAATTTCTCACGCAACCGCACCTTCGGTACCATGATAGGTAAAGGCTATAGCGTGAAAAGTGCACAGATAGAGATGGAGATGATTGCCGAGGGATTTTTCGGTACAAAGTGTATGAAGGAAATCAATCGCCACATGCACGTCAACATGCCGATTCTCGATGCTGTATATAATATACTGTACGAGCGCATCAGTCCGCAAATCGAAATCAAACTCTTGACTGATTCGTTCAGATAAAGGAGAAAAATTAACACATTCATTTAGATATTTAAATAAGAAAATGAAAAGTATCAGCTTAAACATTACTAAGGCTGCATCATTCCTCGCAGAAGGTGCAGTAAAGGCTTACGAGCCTAAGGTAAAAGCCGCTCAGGAAGCTCTTGAGAACGGCACTTGTGAAGGTAACGATTTCTTGGGATGGTTGCATTTGCCATCTTCTATCACCCCTGAATTCTTGAATGAGATTCAGGCAGTTGCCAACACATTGCGTGAAAAGTGTGAGGTTGTTGTTGTTGCTGGTATCGGTGGTAGCTACCTTGGTGCTCGCGCCGTTATCGAAGGTCTCGGCAATTCTTTCGCTTGGCTCGTAAATGATAAAAAGAATCCAACAATCCTTTTCGCAGGTAACAACATCGGTGAGGATTACCTCTACGAGTTGACTTCTTTCTTGAAGGACAAGAAGTTCGGTGTTATCAATATCTCTAAGTCTGGTACCACAACTGAGACTGCTCTCGCTTTCCGTCTTTTGAAGAAGCAGTGCGAGGATCAGCGTGGTAAGGAAGAGGCTAAGGATGTGATTGTAGCCGTTACCGATGCCAAGAAGGGTGCTGCCCGTACTTGCGCTGACAAAGAGGGTTATAAGAGTTTCATCATTCCTGACAATGTAGGTGGTCGTTTCTCTGTTCTTACTCCAGTAGGTTTATTGCCTATCGCAGTTGCTGGTTTCGACGTAAAACAGCTCGTTGCAGGTGCTGCTGACATGGAAAAGGCTTGTGGTAAAGACGTTGCTTTCGATGAGAACCCTGCTGCTATCTATGCAGCTACTCGTCAGGCACTCTATACACAGGCTGGCAAGAAGATTGAGATCGTTTGCAACTTCCAGCCAAAACTTCACTACTTCGCTGAGTGGTGGAAGCAGCTCTATGGTGAGAGCGAGGGTAAAGACCAGAAGGGTATCTTCCCTGCAGCTTGCGACTTCACTACCGACCTTCACTCTATGGGTCAGTGGATTCAGGAAGGTGAGCGTTCTATCTTCGAAACTGTTATCAGCGTAGAGACTCCTAACGAGAAGTTGCTCTTCCCTCACGATGATGAAAACCTTGATGGTTTGAACTTCTTGGAGGGCAAGCGTGTGGATGAGGTGAACAAGATGGCTGAACTCGGTACTCGCTTGGCTCACGTTGACGGTGGTGTTCCTAATATCTTGGTTAACGTACCAGAGTTGAACGCTTACTACCTCGGTCAGTTAATCTACTTCTTCGAGAAGGCTTGCGGTATCAGCGGTCTCTTGGAAGAGGTAAACCCATTCAACCAGCCTGGTGTTGAGGCATACAAGAAGAATATGTTCGCATTGCTCAACAAGCCTGGTTATGAGGCTGAAAGCAAGGCTATCCAGGAGCGTTTGGCTAACGAGAAATAATCGATATTAAGAAATCATTTCATTATTGATGAAAGAAATTATTTCAAAATACTTAAAAGACCACGGCTTTGGGGAATTCAACCCTAAAGCCGTTCTTTTTGATATGGATGGCGTGCTATACAACAGTATGCCTAATCATGCCGTGGCCTGGCAGGAATCTATGAAGCAGTTTGACATCCACATGACTGCAGCTGATGCTTATGCCACAGAGGGAGCACGAGGTATCGATACCATCCAGATGATGGTGAAAAAACAGAAAAGTATCGACATATCTCTGGAAGAAGCTCAGAAAATGTATGATGTAAAGACGGATATCTTCCACTCTATGCCAACGGCAGAAATCTTCCCTGGTGTTAAGGAAATCATGCAGAAGATTAAGGATGCTGGTATGCAAGTGGGTGTGGTTACCGGTAGCGGCCAGCGCCCTCTCATCATGCGCCTACTCAATGACTTCGGCGATTTTCTGGATGAAGAGCATATTGTAACTGCGTATGACGTGAAACGTGGAAAACCAAACCCTGACCCATACCTGATGGGATTGCAGAAAACGGGCAATCTTCAACCATGGGAAGGTATCGTTGTAGAGAATGCTCCATTAGGAGTCAGAGCGGGTGTTGCTGCTAACATCTTCACGGTAGCTATCAATTCCGGTCCATTACCAGATAATGAGTTATCAGATAAAGGCAGTAATCTTCTTTACCATCAGATGACCGAATTCTGCAATGACTTCGAGAGTTTAATAGAAATGGCACATCAGCAGAGCCAGATATTCAAAACAACAAAAACGTGTAAGTAAACATCATTACTTACACGTTTTTATTAACTTTTTATATAATGTACTATTCCTTCAACCAACGACCTATCAAATTAATAATTTCCTGACGAGTAGGCTCTGGAAAGGAAAGAATACGGGTCTTATGAGAACCTCCCGGACACATATAAACATGCAAGTTTTGCTTGTTCTTTGTAAATGGAAGTCCATAAATACCAGAAGCACTCCATGGGTCGATAGAACCATAGATATAAACCATCTTAGGATCATTCTTACTCAGGAAATCTACTGTGTGCTTATATAATACAGGAGAAAATTTCACTTCCTCCGCATCCTTCGGCAACATCAACCGATGCAAATATCCCTTTGCCGTCTTAATACTCAGATATCTCTTGAATGGTTTTGTATAATAGCCATAGTAACCTAATTCTTTAGCCGCCTGCACATCAAACGAGAAATAGGGATTCTGATTGGAGAAATAATCGGGTTCACAATGACTCATCCAATACTTGAATACAGCTAAATCATCAGCCTCTCTTGTAGGAATCTTTTGGATATCAGAACCCCACTGCCAGAAAGCAAATGCATACTCAAAGACAGAGAAGTCATATATTTCAGCCAAAGGGGCATTGAATGTATAATGCTTGTCATTGCAATATTTCTCAAGCATAGGAAGAAGAGCTGCCTTGCGCTTAAAGAGCAGAAGCTGGAAGTCGAGCACTTTCTGTCTGTTTTCAGGAGTCGAAACTTCATATTGGAGAAATTTCTCATGTCTGCCATCCTCAACACTTCTGTTGAGTGGAGCTACGTATGGAACAGAAATATCAATATCGTTTGGAAAATAGGAACGGTAGAACATGGTTGTCTGACCACCCTTACTGATGCCCGTAGCCATCCACTTACCCTTATATAAAGCATGTAATGCTTCATTCACATGATGCAAATCATAAAGAGAATTCTCCACTGTCAGATAATCCCAGTTGCAAGGGCTTGGCATGGACTTATCAAAATAACGGTACTCCACGGTAATGATGTTGGTATCGAAAAGCTTGGACAGTTCCTCTATATATCCCTCATGCAACGCATAATTGGCATCATAGCCTTCTGTAACAAGTACTGTTGGACGGTCAAAACCGCGATGACAGAGCACTACCCGCTGCTCAAACTGACCAACCTGCGGGTTCTTAGCATCTAATTGCTGCTTGATAAAGAACACGTATTTTTCTGGGAAACAAGTACTCTGCAGCGGTTCCACTTTACTCACACCAGGAAGAGCCGCTAACCGTTTACCAGCTTCACCCAATTCTGCTGCCAACATCTGCAAAGGCAGGATGAGCAACATCAACAAACAAGCTGACTTTAATGATTTTGTTTTCTTAAAAAATTTCATTGCTTTCAAAGATATTATACTTTTGAAGATATTATATTTTGAAATACAAAGGTACTGCAAAAACCAGAGAAAAAAGAAAATAAAATGAGAAAAAGTATAATTTGATAAATCTTCCCCACAAAAACGTAGCAGATTGCTTTGCTATTCCATCAAAAAAACTTATCTTTGTGCCCGAATTTCAGTACAATTCAAATACAGAACAGCATATTGTACTTGTGAATAAAAAGAATTAAAAGGATAAATACGATAAAGGACAAATATTAAAAAGAAAGATATGAAAAAGATTATTTTTCCAATCATGTTGATTACATTGTTGGCTTCATGCTCAGAAAGCATTGAAGACAGAGCAGCAAGAGAGGCTAAGGAATATACAGAGAAAGTATGCCCTACTCCTTTCGTGAATGATGGGCGCACAGACAGTACGGTATTCGACAAGAATACCCGTACCTATATTTATTATATGACTTTGAGAAACAAAGCAGATAATGCCATACTCATCAAACAGAACCACAAGAAACTCTATGATGCACAAAAGCAGTCATTAGACAATAATCCAGGACTTCAGAAATACAAAGAAGCCCATTTTGCTTTCAGATTCATCTATCATTCTGCTAAAAATCCAAAGGAAGTTCTATTGGACGAAACCTTTAAATATTAAGACAGAAAAGGTCATTGATTAAAAGCAGAAAAAGACAAAGATTAAAAGCAGAAAAAGACAAAGATTAAAAGCAGAAAAAGACAAAGATTAAAAGCAGAAAAAGTCCCGAAGAAAGATTTAATTCTTCGGGACTTTTATATTATTTCTACTGGAAACCGACCAGTAATGCTGTCTTTTACATTTAGTACCCCATTTCCTGAAGTGCAGTTGCCAACTGGTCTGGACAGCTTGTTGGTTTGTTGCCGCAGGTAATACCCTTCAATCGGGCAATCACTTCCTGCGCCTTCATACCTCTTATCAAGGAACAAACGCCCTTGGTATTGCCATCACAACCACCGATAAACTGCGCATCCTGTACGACTCCATTCTCATCTACACTGATGCAGATGTACTTGGAGCAGGTACCATGAGTCTGATAAGTCACCTTGGTAAGATGCTTTACATTCTCGTTGTTGATCATAGAAAACTTATTCAGCGTCAGCAGGAATTTCTGGCTTCATGTTGGTATAGACAGTCTGAACATCGTCAAACTCCTCCAACTTCTCAACCATCTTGTCGATAGTCTCACGCTCCTCAGCAGTTACATCCTTCAAATCATTAGGAATGTAAGTGAACTCAGCACCAGTTACCTCGAAGCCCTCAGCCTCCAAGTGCTTCTGGATTTCACCGAAGCTTGTAGGAGCACCATAGATAGTGATTTCATTGTTCTCCTCATCCTCATCGAACTCGTCTTCTACACCATAGTCGATCAGGTCGAGAATCATCTCATCCATATCCAGACCATCCTTCTTCTTGAATGTGAACACAGCCTTGTGATCGAAGAGGAAAGAAAGGGAACCTGTAGTACCCAAGTTGCCGCTGAACTTATTGAAAATAGAACGAACATCAGCTACAGTACGAGTAGTATTGTCTGTCAATGTGTCAACAAATACAGCAACACCGTGAGGACCATATCCCTCGTATGTTACCTCCTTGTAATCGCTGGTATCCTTGCCACAAGCGTTCTTGATGGCACGAGCGATGTTATCCTTAGGCATGTTCTCACGCTTACAGTTAGCGATGATAGCACGCAAAGTAGGATTGTTCTCTGGCTCAGGACCGCCAGCCTTTACTGCAATTGCAATCTGCTTACCTAACTTAGTAAATGTCTTGGCCATGTGGCCCCATCTTTTCAGCTTTGTAGCTTTACGATATTCAAATGCTCTTCCCATTGGAATAAATTTTAAAAATGTTTATCGTTTTGTTTAAAATATTATCTTAACTCTGCATTGAGCTTGCCTGTCAGGTTGGTAATCAACTTCTTCATGATTGCATCTATCTGCTTGTCATTCAAAGTCTTTTCTTCATCCTGAAGAATGAAGTTGACAGCATAACTCTTCTTGCCAGCTGGCAAGTTCTTACCTTCATAGACATCAAAGAGAACGACACTCTTCAGAAGTTTCTTCTCTGTCTGACGAGCGATTTGCTCAATCTGCTCAAACTGTACACTCTTATCTACCAAGAGAGCCAGGTCGCGGCTTACTGAAGGATACTTACTGATATCAGTATAGGTGAGGTTTACCTTCTTGATGGCCTTCATCAGGTTGTCCCAATGCACATCAGCATAGAATACATCCTGCTCAATATCAAAAGCCTTCTTCAACTTGAGACTCAAGATACCCAACTCTACCAATACCTTACCTGCACGTGTCTCATACTGTACACCCTTAGAGAAGATATTGTTGTCGCTATGCTTAATCACAATGTTATTGGCAGGCATGCCAACACGACGAAGGATATTCTCTACCACAGCCTTCAACTCGTAAATGCTACTCTGCTCATCAGCATGAGCCCAGTTGCCCTCTACACGCTTACCGGTAATGAGAAGAGAAATATGACCCTCCTGAGTATAACCCTTGATAGGATTCTCAGCATCCCACTTCTCCTTATTATATATATAGGTGTTACCAACCTCGAAGAACTTCAGATTCTGACTCTTGTGATTGATGTTGCGAGAAACACTCTCCAAACCGCCAAAGAGCATAGTCTGACGCATCACACCGAGATCAGTACTCAATGGATTCATGATCTTAACAGTATGCTCATCAGGATAAGCATTGAGTTCCAAATCAGTATAATAGCTTGCCTTGGTAAGAGAGTTGTTCAGAATTTCCATGAAACCTTCACCCACCAACTGCTCTGCTACGATATTCTGAGTATGATAATGCTTATCTTCCTCTCCCTGAACTGTCAAAGAACTCTTCAACTGGGTAGGAATTTCCACATTATTATAACCATAGATACGGAGAATGTCCTCTACTACATCACAAGGACGCTGAACATCTACACGGAATGGAGGAACAAGGAGATCGATGCCTTCAGCATCCTCCTTCACAATCTTCATCTCCAGGGATGTAGCAATGTTCTTGATAGTCTCCACACCGATTTCCTTACCGATGAGACGATGAGCGTACTCATAGTTCAAGCGAACAGGGAAATCCTGAATAGGCTCTGGATAAACATCCTTGATTTGCATGGAAATCTTACCACCTGCAAGTTGCTTGCAGAGAATAGCAGCCTGCTGCAAAGCATAAATCTGTCCGTTTGGATCAACACCACGCTCAAAACGATAGCTGGCATCTGTACTCAAACCATGACGACGTGCACTCTTGCGAATCCAGGTTGGATGGAAATAAGCACTCTCCAGAACTACATTCTTGGTGGTCTCGTATGTACCAGAACCCTTACCGCCAAAGATACCAGCGATACACATTGGCTCTTCTGCATTGCAGATGCTCAAATCGTGCTCACCAAGTGTATGTTCCTCACCATCGAGGGTAACAAACTTAGTTCCTCCTGGCTGGGTACGAACTACAATCTTATGACCGGTTACCATGTCAGCATCAAAACAGTGCAATGGCTGACCATATGCCATCATGATATAGTTGGTAATATCCACAATATTGTTGATTGGGCGCAAGCCGATGATATTCAACTTATCCTGCAACCACTTTGGACTTTCCTTTACTTCACAATCTGTGATACTTACACATGCATAACGCTTGCAAGCATCAGTATTCTGAATCTCTACGTCAATAGGCAGGTCCTCGTTATCTACGACAAACTCATCGCAAGAAGGACGATGAAGACTGGTCTGATAACCATTCTGCTTCAACCAAGCATAGAGGTCGCGGGCTACGCCCCAGTGACCCAGTGCATCTGCACGATTGGCAGTGATATCAATCTCAATCAACCAATCGCTCTCAAGATGATAATACTCAGCAGCAGGCTGCCCTACTGGAGCATCCTCTGGGAGAACAATAATACCAGCATGGTCTGTACCCACACCAATCTCATCCTCGGCACAAATCATACCAAGGCTCTCCACTCCACGGAGCTTGCTTCTCTTGATAGTAAAACTCTGGTCACCATCGTAAAGTACACAACCTAAGTCTGCTACGATAACCTTCTGACCAGCGGCAACATTTGGCGCACCACAGACAATCTGCTGAGGCTCCCCCTTGCCCAGGTCAACAGTTGTTACATGAAGATGATCGCTGTTAGGATGCATCTCGCATGTCAACACTTTACCCACGTAAAGACCTTTCAGTCCACCTTTGATAGACTGAACTTCTTCCAAAGCGTCAACTTCCAGACCACAAGAAGTCAGCGCGTCCGCAACTTCCTGAGGAGTCAAGTCGAAATCGACGTATTCTTTAAGCCATTTGTAAGAAACGTTCATTATAATGATTTTATTTGTATTCTCAAAATTCACATCGAAGCACCTCACGCACTTCGACTTTTTATGATTTTCTCTAAAACTTTGCAAAAATACAAAAAAAAACAGACTTAGACGAAAAAATATTCGTATATTTGCACTTATTAAAAGTTTAATGCGATTTTTCCAGCGAAAACAGAAACTTTTTCATTTGGAAGATAGATTTCAAAACAAAATAACATGCGAAAAAAAGAGTCCCCACAGATAACACCCCTGATGCACATCAGCATCTTCCTAACCTTTGGAATTCTCATCGCAAAGATGGGATACGGCTATATTGACACCATCTATTGGCTGGTGGCTACACTGCTTTCATGGGGCTTTTCATTCTATCTTCTCAAACGCTATTCATCGACAATAAACGCCCAATGCCTTTCCCTGATTTTCTGCATATTCTGTATGGGAGGAGTCCTGACTTCTCACCAATTGGATAAGAAACAGGATAAGCCGCAAATCATCACTGAAGAAAACCTTTCATCATTTGACAAAACCATGTTAGTCACTCAAGAATGCAGAAATACAATCCAAAAACAATTGCGAAGCCTCAACATCCAGGAACAGGACTTCGCCATCGTCTCTGCCATGACCCTCGGAGACAAGACCTCATTGACTAAAGAAACCAAAGATATCTATTCGATATCAGGAGCCAGTCATATACTGGCTGTCAGCGGATTACATATCGGAATTATTTTCCAACTATTCATTCTATTGTTAGGAGGACGAAGACGCAGTATCCCTACCATCATACTTTCCATCACTGCCATTTGGGCTTATGTCATCTTCATCGGAATGCCTGCCAGTGCTATACGTTCTGCTACCATGATCAGCATCTGCTGCTTTGCCATGCTTTCCCATCGTAAAGCACTGTCCATCAACAACCTCGCATTTGCCTATGTTATCATGCTCATTTACAATCCACTCTACTTATTCGACATCAGTTTTCAAATGTCATTTATGGCAGTTTATTCGATACTATTATTCTACCAGCCTCTTGAAGACCTTTGCAGTACCAGTCATTTTTATACCCGATGGCCCTGGAGTATGCTCTGCATTTCCATAGCCGCTCAAATCGGCACCATGCCACTCATCATCTATTATTTTGGTCGCATCTCATGCTATGCACTTTTCACAGGTTTCATAGCCATCCCTGCTGCCACAGTAATCCTTTGGTTATCTGCCGCTATCCTCCTGCTTACACTTCTTACCCATATACCCTTGATGAGTTTACTGTCAGAACCGCTTCTACACTTTGCAGCAAGTGGACTCATCAGTATCACTCAAGCAACGAATACGGCTCTAAAACTCACAACCATGCTGCCAGGAGCAAGCATTGATGGGATAAAAATAAATATCCCACAATTATGCCTCATCTACTTCTGCATAATCGTGGGATACATATTTATCAGGAAGACAAGGTATTATTCAAAAACCTCATCAATTCCGTTTTCTGTAAAATCATCTTCCTCTGTTTTCTGACCACAAGGATTATAATCTTCAGGAAGGTCAAACTTTGCCATTGGATCAATACCTAATGACCTATCAGCATACACCTTCTTCATGAAGATAGCCCATATAGGAAGCGCCATCGTAGCACCTTGTCCCATCTGCCCTCTGTCAAAATGGATGTCACGGTCTTCACCGCCCACCCAACAGCCGCTAACCAACTGTGGAGTGAAACCGATAAACCAACCATCACTATTATTGTTGGTCGTACCAGTCTTGGCACCAATCTGTCCCTGGAAATTATAACGATAGCGCAAACGTCCAGCAGTACCATTATCTACTACACCCATCAGCATCGTAAGCATCTTCATTGCGTTGGCAGCACCAATCACCTCATTCATTCGAGGCTGGAATGTAGCAATGGTATTTCCTTCATTGTCCTCTATTCGACTCACAAACATAGGAGCTGTACGGATACCATGATTGGCAAATACCGTATAGGCACTCACCATCTCGCTCACACTCACTTCACAAGGACCCAGACAGAGACTCAAGGATGGATGAATATCAGGATTATGAATACCGAAGTCATGGAGAATCTGAACAAACTGGTTTGGATTCAACTTGCTCATCAGATAAGCACTGATCCAGTTGTTACTCTGCGCCAGTCCCCACTTCAATGGTACCATCTGTCCATAACGGGCATGACTCACGTTACGAGGAGTCCAAGGCCTTCCGGCAACTATATATGTCTGTTGACGGTTAGGAGCATAATCACAAGGTGTGAATCCGTTCTCCATAGCTAAGCTATAGAGGAATGGTTTGATAGTAGAACCCACCTGTCTCCTACCTAAGCTTACCATATCATACATGAAGTGAGGATAATCCAAACCGCCCACATAAGCCTTGACAGCTCCAGTCTTCGGATCCATACTCATGAAACCACTACGCAGGAAACCTTTGTAATATCTGATGGAATCGAGCGGACTCATCAAGGTATCAATATCTCCATGATA
This sequence comes from Prevotella sp. AM42-24, assembly GCF_003461825.1. Classification (NCBI taxonomy): domain Bacteria; kingdom Pseudomonadati; phylum Bacteroidota; class Bacteroidia; order Bacteroidales; family Prevotellaceae; genus Prevotella; species Prevotella sp. AM42-24. The sequence goes on from NZ_QTXV01000002.1 coordinate 154,313, forward strand.
AGTGAACACCGTCATTTCAATTTTCTTGCGGAAAGCCTCTTTAATTTCCTCAGGTGTGCATCCCGCAGCCTTCATCGTACGCCAGCGCTCACTCTGGGTAATAGAACGGTTCAGAATATTACGAATCTGCTGAGGAGTCAACTTATCTGAATAAGGAGAACTTGGCTTTGGCTTATTTTCCTTATCAAAAGCTGGCTGAAGATAACGGGCAACATGCTGATAAACAGCCTCTTCAGCATACTTCTGCATACGACTATCGATGGTAGTAAACACCTTCAGTCCATCAGAATAAACATTATATGGCGAACCGTCTTTCTTGAAGTTTTTATTGCACCAGCCATAGAGAGGATCCGTATCCCAGGCAATTGAATCGGCAACAAACTGCACATTGTTCCACGAAGGATAATCTGTACGAACAGGGCGTTTTGCCATCATGTACTGGCGCAAGAATTCCCTTAAATAAGTAGCCGTACCATCCTTATGATCAGTACGATGGAAGTTCAGCGTCAAAGGTTCACTTGAATAGTTCTGATACTCAGCACGGTCCATATAACCAGCCTTCACCATCTGCGAGAGAACAACATTACGACGCTCCTTGGCACGTTCTGGATAACGTACCGGATTGAAGAGCGATGGGTTCTTACAAAGGCCTATCAAAGTAGCAGCTTCGCACACCGTCAGATTCTTCGGTTCTTTATTAAAATAGGTATTAGCTGCCGTCTTGATACCGACAGCATTGTGCAAGAAATCAAAATAGTTGAGATAGAGAGCAATAATCTCCTCTTTGGTATAATAACGTTCCAACTTGATGGCAATGACCCACTCTATTGGCTTCTGGAACATTCGCTGAGCAGCACTTTGCGCAGTACTACTATACAACTGCTTAGCCAACTGCTGAGTAATGGTAGAACCACCTCCAGCATTAGTCTGCCCCAAAATACCACGCTTAATGATAGCACGCCCCAGCGCTCTGAAGTCAATACCAGAGTGCTCATAAAATCGTTCATCTTCAGTAGCCACCAAAGCCTGAACCAGATAAGGTGACATTTTCTTATAAGGTATCACAATTCTGTTTTCCTTATTCAGATTCCATGTACCGATAACCTTACCGTCAGAAGAATATACCTGAGTCGCAAAGCGGTTGATCGGATTCTGCAAATCTTCAATATCCGGCATATAGCCAATCCAGCCAAACCAAATGGCAAAGAATCCAACTATTGCAGAAACAAAACCTCCAGCAAGAAGCGCCCACAAAATATGTATGAAACGTTTTCTCATCACTAATTAAATTATATTTCAAATATCATTTCTTGATAATTTGTGCAAAATTACACAAAAAAAGTTGTTACGCAAAAGAAATCAAGGAAATTTTGCATATTCCAAATAATAATGTTAACTTTGTCGGCAGAAAAAAGACTTAGATGCTTATGGCAAGAAAACTATATCCTTTAGGAATACAGACATTTGAGAGAATCCGCAAGGAAGACAAACTCTATATAGACAAGACGGAATATATCTACCACATGACTCATACCAGTGGTACATATTTCTTCCTGGCTCGCCCTCGCCGTTTTGGAAAATCACTACTTGTCTCAACGCTCCAAAGCTACTTTGAAGGCAAGAAAGATTTGTTTGAAGGACTTGCCATCGAAAAGTTTGAGAAAGAATGGACAGAATATCCTGTACTGCATTTTGACATGAGCGGTGGAAAGCACATGGACAAGGAGCAGCTGGAAGAGTACCTGGGATATCGCCTCCAAGATGAGGAAAAAAAATGGGGAATTTCTAACCCTGCAAAAGGTAACAACAATCGTTTGATAGACCTTATCAACACTGCGTATCAAAAAAGCGGCAAACAAGTGGTCGTTCTCATTGATGAGTATGATGCGCCATTGTTAGACGTTGCTCATGACAATGACAGACTGATAGCTCTTCGTGATGTTATGCGCAATTTCTACAGCCCTTTGAAATACAGAGAACCTGTTCTCCGTTTTGTTTTTCTCACAGGCATCACCAAGTTCTCGCAAGTCAGCATTTTCAGTGAACTAAACAACATCACTCTTCTCTCCATGAATGATGACTATGCTGGCATTTGTGGTATCACAAAAGAAGAACTGCTTACCCAAATGTCGGAGGACATAGGAGAATTGGCTGAAAAAATAGGCATTACCAAGGAGCAAGCCATCGAAAAACTCAAAGAGCATTACGATGGTTATCACTTCTCTGGCGAATCACCAGACATTTTCAATCCTTACAGTTTGCTGAATTGCTTCAATGAGAAGAAATTCGGTTCATATTGGTTTGCCTCTGGCACTCCTACATACCTCATCAATATGATGCGAAAATTCGACGTTATACCATCGGACATCACAAGAGTAGAAGCTGATGCAAGCGAATTTGATGCACCAACGGAGAACATGACGACCATCATGCCATTACTCTACCAAAGTGGTTACATCACCATCAAAGATTACAACCAGGAGTATAATTATTATACCCTCGACATTCCAAACAAAGAGGTAAAAGTGGGACTGACCAAATCTTTGATTCCTTCATACGTCACCTCAAACACACTTGCTGCCACCAATACGGCTCGTCGTATAGCCCAGGCTCTCGACAAGCAGGATATGAATGGAGCATTGGGACTGCTCCAGACTTTCCTCGGCACTGTACCTTACTGCAGCAACACCAATTACGAGGGGCATTACCAACAGATGTTATACATCATTTTTACTTTGCTCACAGACTACTTAGTAGATGTGGAGGTTCATACCCCAAAAGGCAGAGTTGACATTGTTCTCCTGACCAAGACCAATCTCTACCTCATAGAATTGAAACTTAATCAGGATGCCCAGACTGCAATGCAGCAGATCAACCTCAAGAACTACCGCCAGCGTTTCGCTTTAAGCGAGAAGCCAATTACCAAGGTAGGTGTCAACTTTGACGGCACGACAAGGAACATCACAGACTGGGTAATAGAATGAGAAAACGAACAGATGTGACTCCATCAATAGATACCTATTATCTGTTTCGCCGCCGCATCTGCGAATATCAGGAAAGAACTGGCATTGACCTGTATGCAGATGGTGCCTATCAAAGTCCAGACAATCGAAAGTTTGCAAAGAACCACAATGCCATGTAGCTCAAGACTGGCAAGATGCAAAGTGGGCTCAGTTATTTTCATTCAAATCTAATCATCTTAGCTAATTGCAAAAAATAGTCATTCGACCAAATATCCAACTCTTTTGGATTTCTCACAAAAGGCAAGACATCAGCCTTTACTTGATTAATGTCTGCTGTAGCAAGCCGTTCGTTCAACTTTTGCAGGAAAGTTTCCTTGTCAAGCTCTTCCTGATTGAATTGCAAGGCTCTTTCGCACAAATGGGTAAAGTCAAGAGAGAGATTATGGCGAACATACCATTCGAAGTCATACCAGTCACGTCCCTTTACCCTGTTCTTCCAAGCACGATATACCAAGGCGTGCATCTTTCCTGCAAAGAGAGTTGGCAAGGTGAAACAGCGTGTCATGAATGACTGGGGGAGCAGAAGCAACTTCTGCTCTGTTTTGAATTTCAATGGAGGTTGGGTGTCAACTTCTATCTTTATCTTAACAGACTTCTCCGTTTGAAATGTAATATCATATACATCTGTGTTGTCTTTCAGAAAGGCAGACTCCACCTTGCCAAAATTCTTCTTGTCCTTCTTTCTGATTTCAACCTCTCTGCCCACCAACGCGAATTGGTCAATGATAGGCTGAAAGTATTGGGTAAAGTCAAAGTTCTCATTTGGAGCAAGCAAGGAAAAATCCATATCCTCTGAGAAACGCTGCAATCCATGGAATATGCGCAAACATGTTCCACCATAGAAAGCAGCCTCATTGAAAAAGCCACCATTATAAAGACCTGCAAGAATAACCTGCTGATTGACCTCAAAGATAGCATTGCGCTTTTGCTGCTCAGTCGTTATATCATAGCCCGAAAGCATTTGATTGAATATTTCGTTTGTACTCATTTTCTTAAATATTTAATTAGAGTTTCTATGGATTTAGACTTCTTGCCAACCTGAGCGTATCGCTCAAATATGCTTATGTCCATATTCTTAAAATCATCCATTTCCATTCGGATGTCCTCTTCCAAATAGACCTCAACATCTTTCAGATAGCGTAAATTAACCTTGGGAGAATTAGCAATCAAATCGCAAAGTGCTTTTTCGGGGGTTGCCATCAGAAAGGCGTAACTCTGCCTATTGATGCTTGTGATTCCTATGGGAAAAGCTTCTCTTGACATGTTCTTATACTCAAAGCGTCCTACTGGAGTATCAAAACAACGAGAATGCTTTAGTGTCATCGACTGGGTAGTATATACAGCTTCTGGGATTAAGCCATAATAACGCAAAGCCGTCTGCATTGATACGTATGAAGGAGCATAAAGATGATTGGCAACAAGTTCTGTGGATAGAGCAACACGAGACACATTTGGAGAGACCACATAAAGCCCCTTCTTGAGGCGGATAATCTTATGAGCCGCCTCAAGATTGCGCACTTTCTGATTTCCTGCTTCAATATTTGTAAACAACGAAGCTATTACCGAAGTACTGACTGGTATGTTACCTATATGTTCTAAATCCAATATCATAGTGCAAAAATAATGCAAGTGCGAGAGCTATGAAACTTGTTTCAATTGCCGAGCCGCAACTTTTTTCTGCAAAAATAGTAAAATTTTGAACAGGAAACTAACTTTTCCTTGTTTTTCTGTTCTATTTTTAGCTATTTTAATAAATAAATTGGTTAGATAGAGACTTTCCATGTGTTGGAGACAGACTTGGACATCCGTCCTGTCTATCATAAGAGCGACAATGGAATCAAGTCTCATCTCAATCTTGCCATACTGGCATATTGGGTGGTAAGCGTCACCAAATATCGCCTGAAATTGAAGAAGTATGAGAATGTGAGATGGGATGAAATTATGCGCATTGCCAGCACACAGGTTGTGGTTACTGCAAAAGTTGAAACCGTAGATGGACAGGTCATTAGTATAAGACAGAGCACAGAGGCAGAGAGTAAACTCTCCGCCATCTATGATTTGCTCTACATTAACCCCAAACCGCTCGGGAAAAGAAAATCCATGCTACACCCAAATCAGACTTCAAAAAATCCGGATATTGAAAATCAGGGAGTTACATGACGGGTAGCTGCAATGTGGGTTAATATGAGTACATCGCCATAAAAATTCACCATAAAAGTAAATATTAACACTAAACATTTGCAAGAATAAACTTTTATGTTTATTTTTGCACAAAAAAATATTTAGGCAAATGAAAAAGAACTTACTAATAGAGTTATTGGAAACTGGAGAAAAGGTTAGCCTCTATTCTCCAAGGTTTGAAGGAGAAGAATTTACAGAGTTTGAAAAATTTCTTCTCACCTATAAAGACTCATATACAAAAGACGTTCAGATTCTCATCAGACGCTTAGATATCATTAAAGAAATGGGTGCAGAAGACAGATTTTTTAGATATGAAGGTAGCAAACAGGATAGAGTCATGGCTCTTCCATTAGAAAAGAAAAAGATTATCACTATCATTGGCACCAACTTAAATGGTCCACTTGAAATAACTATTAATACAGACAACTAAAAAGGAGGACAAGTTATGAAAACAAATAAGATAATGGATTCTATCCGCAAGACTACTCCTGAGAACACAAACAAGCAAGTAGATTTTGGTGTAGCTATTGCCAACAGAGTGTATGACTTGCTGAAGGAACGCAACATGACCCAACGTGATTTTGCTAAAGCCCTTAACAAGACAGAAACAGAAGTGAGCCGATGGTTAAGCGGCACGCATAATCTCACACTATCCTCTATCGCTAAAATGGCAACCGTTCTTGGAGACGACATCATCACTACCACACATACACTTCGCCCGTACAAGATTCCAGACGTTGAGCAATATGCCACAAGCGTAGCAGAAGAGATTAACACATAAAGAAGTAATGTTCTGATAGTTTTTCACTACCGTCACAAGAGCTTTCGAGAATAATCAAAAGAGTTTTTGACAGCCGTCAAAAACTCTTTTTACGAATGTACTAAAGGTTGGGAGCATACGTTCCATCCCATAAGTATTGGTAATTACTCTTAAGCAATATACCTTTTACTGTACAATCGCATGATTTCACTCCCCTATTACACGATACAAATAAGTGGCACCCACCTTCTCGCGAACCATCTTCGGGAAATCTCCTTCACAATAACCATCAAGCACTTGGCGAGCATGATAGTCTGCTACGCCCAACAAAAGACGGAAGTTCTTGACCGTTATAAAACCATGTTCCTTGCAATAATTGGTGATAACCTGCCATTCTTGCTCCGGGTCTTGCGCAAAAGCTTTTGTTTTCCAAGGACTACGGCTGCATTTACTATCATACTCTATGAAAAAATCCTTGTCAAACTCCTTGGTGGTTCGCACCTCAAAACCGGAACATACCACCTCACTGGCAGGTATGCGCTCACCTTCATGATAAACCTTGTGATAATAATTACCATTTTCATCCTTGTGTTCCCGTAACTTTAGCTTCGGACGAATGACAAGCATATTTCCTATCTTCACTTCCATACCTTGGGAGAGAGCCAGCATCGTCTCGTCCTTGATGGATTCGATGGCTGCCACAAATTGGGCTGGCGTCATCTGGTGATGATGCCGCATACCCTTTGTCATATCCTTGAAATCATAAATATCGCTATAAACGAACTGAGGATGAATCAAATATTCGCCGGTCTCGTCTTTCATCGGCGAACGGTGTTCTATATAATGTATCGAACCGGTTGCTTTTGGCATAGTTATCTTGTACTTTATGATGTTAATATCTACCGAATATTTCCTATCTCTTATATATAAATAGGTAAACATATTCACCATCTTCATGATGCTATGTTTTTATTCGTCATGTGAGTGCAAAGATAGACAAAAAGTTTGAGATTGGAAAAGGAATTAGAGAAAAACATGATAACAATGAAAGACGATGTGCAAAATAACCTAAAACTTTCAGAGGAAATGAATGAAAAACCAAAAAATATATGTAACTTTGGAGGCGATTTCAGAACAATTCAATCAAATTTACAATGGAAAAACATAATTTTGTGACGATTGCAGACCTTTCCAAGGAGAAACTCATGTATCTCTTGGAAATGGCACAAGAGTTTGAAAAGCATCCTAACAGGGAGCTGTTGAAGGGAAAGGTTGTAGCAACCCTTTTCTTCGAACCATCCACTCGTACCCAACTCAGTTTCCAGACAGCAGCCAACCGCCTTGGCGCCCGTGTCATTGGTTTCTCTGATGCCAAGACATCCAGCACTACAAAGGGTGAGACTCTCAAGGATACCATCCTGATGGTAAGCAACTATGCTGACGTCATCGCTATGCGCCACTTCATCGAAGGTGCTGCCATATATGCAAGCGAAGTTGCTCCTGTGCCAATCGTCAATGCCGGCGATGGTGCCCACGAGCATCCATCACAATGCTTGCTCGATCTCTACTCTATCTACAAAACACAAGGTACTTTGGAAAACCTCAATATTTATCTGGTAGGCGACCTGAAGTACGGACGTACAGTTCACTCCCTCATCACAGCCATGCGCCATTTCAATCCTACATTCCACTTTATCGCTCCTAAGGAACTCGCTATGCCACAGGAATATAAGTTGTACTGCCAGCAGCACAACATTAAGTATGTGGAGCACGAAGATTTCAACGAGGATGTCATCGCTGATGCCGACATTCTCTACATGACACGTGTACAGAAGGAACGTTTCAGTGATCTGATGGAATACGAAAGAGTAAAGAACGTATATATCCTCAAACGCGAAATGCTCAGCAAGGCTAAGGAAAACATGAAGATCATGCACCCACTGCCTCGCGTGAATGAAATTGCATACGATGTGGATGACGACCCACATGCATACTACATCCAGCAGGCTCAAAATGGTCTCTATGCACGAGAAGCCATCTTCTGTCACTGCCTCGGCATCACACTCGATGACGTCAAGAATGACAAGACCGTGATTGAGTAATGTTTAATGTTTAGTGATTAATGTAATTATGGGAAACAATAAGAATCAACTCGTAGTTGCGGCTATCGAAAACGGTACCGTAATCGACCACATACCAGCCGAGAAGACCTATCAGGTTGTCAACCTGCTCCAGTTGGAAAAGATGGACACTCCTGTCACTATCGGCTACAACTTGCCTTCCAAGAAAATCGGCAAAAAGGGAATCATCAAGGTTGCCAACAAGTATTTCACTGATGAGGAAATCAACCGCCTCTCTGTAGTTGCTCCTAACATCGGTCTGAGTATCATCAAGGACTATGAAATCGTGGAGAAAAAGACCGTGAAGACTCCTGATACACTCAAAGGCATCGTAAAATGCAACAATCCTAAGTGTATCACCAACAATGAGCCTATGGCAACTATCTTCCACACAGTAGATGCTACACTCGGAATTATCCGCTGCCACTATTGCGATAAAGAGCAACAATTAGGCAAGGTAGAACTTTGTAAGTAACAATTTGAAAGCATTTTTCTTCTTTTTCTTCCATATTATTTGGAGTATTGAAGAAAAATGCTTATTTTTGCAGCCGCAATTCATAAATAAAGAACTTAACAATAAAAGAGCCAATGGAAAAAGATCAAGAGATTTTCGACCTGATTGAGAGAGAGCATCAGCGTCAGTTGAAAGGTATGGAGCTGATTGCTTCAGAGAATTTCGTAAGTGAAGAAGTGATGAAAGCTATGGGTTCATACTTGACCAACAAGTATGCAGAAGGTCTCCCTGGCAAACGTTACTATGGCGGTTGCCAAGTTGTTGATATCGTAGAGAACCTTGCCATCGAGCGTGTCAAGAAAGTCTTCGGTGCTGAGTATGCCAATGTTCAGCCTCACTCTGGAGCACAGGCTAATGCAGCCGTTTTGCTCGCTGTCCTCAAACCTGGCGATACTTTCATGGGATTGAATCTCGACCACGGTGGTCACCTTTCTCATGGTAGCCACGTCAATACTTCTGGTATTCTCTACAACCCTATCGGTTACAACCTCAACAAAGAGACAGGCCGAGTTGATTACGACGAAATGGAGAAATTGGCTCGTGAACATAAACCTAAGTTGATCATCGGTGGCGGTAGTGCCTATAGCCGTGAGTGGGATTATGCCCGCATGCGCAAAATTGCTGATGAGGTAGGCGCCTTGCTGATGATTGATATGGCTCACCCTGCTGGTTTGATTGCAGCTGGATTGTTGGATAATCCATTGAAGTATGCCCACATCGTTACTTCTACTACCCACAAGACTCTCCGTGGTCCTCGTGGTGGTATCATCCTGATGGGTAAAGACTTTGATAATCCTTGGGGCCTGACTACCAAGAAGGGAGAGGTGAAGAAGATGAGTATGTTGCTCAACTCTGCCGTATTCCCAGGACAGCAAGGTGGACCTTTGGAGCATGTCATCGCTGCCAAGGCAGTTGCATTCAATGAGAACCTGCAACCATCTTGGAAAGATTATGCACTTCAGGTTAAGAAGAACGCTGCCGTACTTGCAGAAGACCTCATCGGTCGTGGATTCGGTATTGTCAGCGGTGGTACAGACAACCACTCTATGCTTGTCGATCTGCGCTCTAAGTATCCTGACTTGACAGGTAAAGTTGCTGAAAATGCACTTGTTGCAGCAGATATCACTGTCAATAAGAACATGGTTCCATTCGACTCTCGTTCTGCATTCCAGACATCAGGTATCCGTCTCGGAACAGCTGCCATGACTACTCGTGGTGCTAAGGAAGACATGATGCACCTGATTGCTGAACTTATCGAGGAAGTTTTGAATGCCCCAGAGGACGAGAAGGTCATCGCTCGAGTTCGCGAAAAAGTAAATGAGACAATGAAGGACTATCCTCTGTTCGCTTACTAATTCTTCTAATAAACAGAAAGTAAAGGTCCGGAAAAGTTCCTGATTTTTACATTATTATATAATAGGCTTGTTTTTTAAGTAAAGCAAGCCTATTTTTTGTTGTTTTATATTAAAGCCTGATAGAAATACAAGAAAAAATTGTAAGTTTGCAGAATAAAACAAATACGGAATATGAAGAAATATATCATAACTCTGATATCACTCTTTGGTTTCTGCATTGCTCAAGCACAGGCACAAACCTTAACTTTCGGTCCACTGCACAGCGCAGATAGTCCGAGAGCAGACTGGTTATTGCCAGGTGACACCATCATGCAAGCCGGTCAAAAGATGATTTATCAGGGGAAACCAATGAAGAATGTGAAATATACAGTCAGTTCACCTTCTTGGAATGAAGAACAGAAATCTTTCTCTGAAGAAAAATCCAACTTATCTCCTCTAAGCAGTTTAGATGATAACAAGGGATTGGAGTATGGCTATGGTCTGCACAAAGGACTGAATGTTTCCTTAGGTGCTTCAGCATTTGCAACTTTCGGAAAAGGCCTGCCTCATAAAGGCGGATTCTCGCAGAATATCAATGCCACTTATCTGGCTCCTCTCTCTAAAGATGGAAAACTCTGGATTGCAGGAGGCGGATATTTCAACAATACTTTCTGGGGAAGCGACAGCTATCGTGACGTAGGACTTTATGCCATCATGGGCTATAAATTCAATGAGCATTGGGAAGCTTATGTATATGGACAACTCAGCATCAGCAACAACTATGATAACTTCTACAATCGCTATGCAGGATATGGTCCCTATGGTTATGGCAGATATGGCGGCTACGGATTAGGTTATTATCCCGGTTTATGGGGAATGGGAGGAACCATGCCTTTCGGATATGGTATGGGAATGCCAGGAGCCAATGTCTTAGGTGCAGGCGTGAAGTACAATGTCAACAAGAATTTCTCCATCGGAATCAATGTGGAGGGTGTTTGGTATAATAATAAGGGAATGGATTATTTTGATAGATACAATTATCCGAACCCGAATGAAAACCGTTCCAAACAGTAATATAAAATTCATTATAAAGACAAAAAAATAAGAGTGTGATGGGAAACTTCATCACACTCTTATTTTTTTGTTCATATTGGTTTGAAAATCAATGATGTAAAACCTACATAACTTATCGCTATACTTAATCACAAAGGATCTGAAGGATACGTTCTGCAGAACGACCATCCCAGCGGTCAGGAATGCCAGCCTTCTTCCATTCGCCCTTGAAGATTTTCTGCAACATGGCAGCAAGTATCTCAGCATCTTCTCCTACCAGTTCATTGGTTCCCACTTTTACCGTCTCAATATGCTCTGTATAATTATTGAGCGTAATACATGGAACACCATTAAACGTAGCCTCTTCTGCCACATTACCAGAATCGCTGATGACACCCTGAGCATGAGCTGTGAGATAACAGAAATCAAGATAAGCCTGTGGAGAAACAATCTCTATTCCCGTATGATGATCATGCAATGCCTGATGGGTTTGGAAAGACAGTACGGCCTCCAAAGCTTTACCTCTCAAAGGAGCTATCACCTTGACACCAGCCTTTCGCGCCTCCGCATCAATCACAAAGAGTAAGGCATTCAACTTATCTCTATCAGCAAGCAAAACTTTTCGGTTGATAGTCAGAACAAGATACTTCCCATCTTCCAATCCATGCTCATCCATCAGTGATGGGCGAGACATCTTGTTCTTCAGGAAACGGATGTTATCGATAAGGATATTTCCTACCATATATACCTTGGAAAGTTCAGCACCTTCCTTATTGGCAATACTGTTGTTTGAAATACCTGCAGTAAAGAGGATGTCAGAAAGACCATCAATAACAAGACGATTGATTTCCTTAGGCATCGATATATCGAAACTGCGGGTACCCGCTGCAATATGGGCTAATTGAATGCCCTGTTTCTTAGTTACAATGGCTACTGCCATAGTAGAAGCCAAGTCATCCACCACTACAACCACATCCGCAGGATTTTCCTGAAGATATTTTTCAAATTTAGCCATAACATGACCTGTAAGTTCATTCAGATTCTCACAGTCCACAGCCAGATAAACATCCGGCTTCGCTATCTCCAAGTCTTCAAACAGAGAATTTTCCAACGTAGGATCATCCTCCATTCCTGTATAGACCAATTGATAGCCGATATCATGACCACTGTTTTTTGCTGATACGATAGCTCTGATAAGTGGAGCTACCTTGATAAAATTTGGTCTTGCTCCTGCTACAATACAAATCTTTTTCATAAAGTTTACTTGATATAAAGTATAAAATTATAAGTTATCTGAGGAAAGGGGCTACATCAGGTTCGGCTTTATCCCTTAAAGAGGTCTTTGATTCCACCAATTGAGCCCAACAGGTTTGTGGCCTCGTATGGCAAATAAACCACCTTATTGTTCTTACCTTCTGCAACCTCCTGCATCATCTGAATATATTTCTGTGCCAAGAGATAGTTGGCAGGATTGGTACACTGCCCTACTGCCTCAGTTATTTTCTGGATAGCAATCGCCTCAGCTTCTGCCTTGCGAATACGTGCAGTAGCTTCACCTTCGGCATTCAGGATAGCCTGCTGTTTTGCAGCTTCAGCCTTGTTGACAATAGCAGCCTTCTCACCTTCAGAAAGCAAACGCTGTTTTTCTTTTTCACCTTCAGAAGTCAGAATGGTAGCACGCTTGTTTCGTTCTGCCTGCATTTGCTTTTCCATGGCAACGAGCACACTCTCTGGAGGAGTAATATCCTGCAGCTCAACACGGTTTACCTTGATACCCCACTTATTGGTAGCATCATCCAATACAGAACGTAATTTGGTGTTGATGGTATCTCGGGAAGTCAAAGTCTGGTCAAGTTCCATCTCACCTATAATATTACGGAGTGTAGTCTGTGTCAACTTCTCGATAGCATTTGGCAAATTATTGATTTCATATACACTCTTGAATGGATCTACAATTTGGAAATACAAGAGGGCATTAATCTGCATCTGAATATTATCCTTCGTGATTACATTCTGACGGGCGAAATCATAAACCTGCTCACGCAAATCGATGCTATTACTATAGGAATAACGTCCGTTGCGCTGGGAAACGATATCCTTGGCATGATCGATAAAAGGTATGATGATATTGATACCTGGTTTCAAAGTCGCATAATAACGACCGAGACGCTCTATAATCTTGGTCTCACTCTGAGGAATGATGACAATGGTCTTCTTGACGATGATAAGTGCAAGAACCACAATAACAATTAACACGTAGATACCGATGCTCATAATTGTATGTTTTGATTAGTTAATAATAAATGAAAATTGACTAAAAAATGCTTTTTACAGCTTTTCAACTTTCAGAATAATAGACTCTCTTCCGACTATCTTTACCTTTGTTCCCACTTCGATGTTCACAGATGAAGATGGCGCCTCTGCTTTCCAGTCGTCACCATCCAATTTCACTCTTCCGTAATCACCGACAACAATGGTTTGCGTTACTTCACCCACCTGTCCCAAGAGGGCATCAGCATTGCTTTTCCTGTCATCAGCTCCTTGATGGATGGCATGAACCAGATGAGGGCGTATGAGCCAAATACTCAATACCGAACAGACAGCCCAGGCAATAACCTGCACCCAGAAAGGCAAACCTGCCACTGCCAGGCAGATACTTACCAGAGCACCAAGGGCGAAACAAGTAACATAGAAATCACCAGATGAGAGTTCCATGATGAGACACACTACTGTAATAATGGTCCAGAAAAGCCAAAGATTTTGAGAAATATAGTCTATCATGATTCTATGATTTTGAATGGTTAGTATTTTTATATTGTCTAACGTCTTCTCGTTGTAGTCTTCTTCGCTGCAGTCTTTCTATTGTTTGTCAATTGCGAAGCTCTGACAGTCTTAACAGAAGTAACGGCAGGAGTTGCGGCCTTATAATATTGCAAAGCTGTAGGCATTTCTTTTTGCAAAGCAGCAATACGCTTAGCATCAGAAGGGTGATCACTGAAGATATCACTCTTGTTTGAACTTGAACCGCTGGACATACGCTTCCAAAAAGGAATAGCCTGCTGAGGATCATAACCAGCCATCGCTGCAAAGATCAGACCCATATAATCAGCCTCTGTCTCATTGTCACGGGAATACTTTAAGTTACGGAATGAGAAATACTGACCGGCAACAGCACTGGCCACATCACCTACACCACTTCCCACAGCCTGATTCAGAACACTGCCTAAAATATTAGTACCAATCTGCTGATTCTGCTGCTTACTCAACTGCTCGGCACTATGTTTAGCCACAGCATGTGCAATTTCATGACCAAGAACAATGGCAAGACAGGTCTCGTTCTGGGTATATGGGAGCAATCCTTCATAAACTACAATTTTACCACCAGGCATACAGAAAGCATTGGCACTATTGTCTTGCACCAGATTAAATTCCCAGGAATAATTCTTCAAGTCATTAGCAAAACCATTCTGCTTCAAATATGTTTCTACGGCAGTTGCCAATCTCTGACCTACTCTTCTGACCATAGCTGTCTGAGTAGCATTCGTGGATTTTTTAGCCGAAGCCATATACTTTGTATATTCCTGATTAGAGAGGCTCAACACCTGCTCATCAGAAACTGAAATACGATGAGTACGACCTGTCAATGGTACTTGCTGGGTGGTTCCACAGGAAGCCAACACCAATGATGTCATTGCCACAAGGGCAAGATTCTTTAAACTTTTCATCTTCTCTTTGATTTTAAAACTCCTAAATTGACTGAATTATATGATATAACTCTACTCTTATGCAAAAATAACGTTTTTCTAAATAACTTCCAAACAATTGATAAACTTTTTGAAAGGAAATCGCTATTTTATAACTTTCTTTTCAATGTGATGACGGTCATTTCAGGCCATGCTCCCAAACGGAAAGGGAAAGAACCACCGATACCGGCGGATACATAGAGCATCTGGGCACCCCGCCTATAAATACCTCCCCACTCCTTGAAAGCCAGACGGGCTGGTGTCAATTTACCTATGAGAATCTGTCCAGCATGAGTATGACCGGAAAGGGTAAGATGTATGCCAGCCTTCAGAGCCTCCTTGCGCCAATGATGTGGGTCGTGGGTCAACAGTATTTTGAAAGCTTTCTTATCTACGATTCCTTTAATTGCCTTTTTCAAGTTGGCACGATTAGAGAAAGGTGGATTTCCTGCATTCTCTACTCCTATTATCTCAATACTTGCCAGTCCATGCGATAAGGTAACATGCTCATTCATCAACTGAGTCCAGCCCAACTCCTTCTGAAATCCGAAAAGCATTTTGCGGTTTCGCTTCAAAGCTCCAATGGAATGATTGTTATCATACTCACAATAATCATGATTTCCCCATACCGAATAGATACCATCTGGAGCATGAAGTTGTTTTAATGTTTCCAGATATGGAGCGACTTCTGTAGCAGAGTTATTGACTAAATCTCCAGTAAAAACCATCAATTCAACATCTTCATTATTGGCACATTCCACCACTTTTTCCACGAAATCCGTATCTTTGGGAAAAGTACCCAAATGAAAATCAGTGAAATGCAGTATCTTATAACCATCAAAATAGGGAGGTAAATCCGGTGACGAATAGGTGATCTGTTTCACTTCCAACTTTCTCCATCCCTTCGTGAAACCAAATATGAATCCCCCTATCATAAACAAGGCAGGAAGAATGGCTACCCACCAAGGCAAAAATAGAGACAAAAGGATATAAACTATCTTTGGCATCACAGAAAAAAGAATCATCGTAAAAAGGACTCTTACTGAAAGTCTATGATATACGCCAAATTGCAGTCCTGTTTCTGCCAGAAGAAGCAAAGCTGATGGTATCCACCATGCTATTGCCAAAGCTAAAGGCCAAGTAGAAACAGCATCAAACCACAGCCAGAGGTCGGGAAGTAATGCCAACCCCAGCATCATGATAATATATAGTAATGATCTAAAAATCTTTTTCATGGTGCAAAAATACAAAAAAAGGATGAGACTCTATCATGGAGCCCCATCCTTTTTTATATTAAATCTGTATTTTCTTCTTGATAAGAATTCTATACCTTAATGATGTTATGCATTAGCTGCTACAGAAATCCAATCGAATACACATGAACAGATACCGAATGCAACGATACCTACTGTGCAAATGGCAAGCGCCAACTTTGTTGAGCAAGCGCTCTGGAAAGTAGGCAGCGGATTATCGCTGTGCTTGATAAACATTGCCTTCACGATAAGCAAGTAGTAGTACAAACTCAATACGGTGTTAACCAAAGCGATGAATACTACGCCATAAGCCCATGCTCCAAGAGTGGTGTGAATATCAGCACCCTGAACGGCTGCCATAAACACGAAGAACTTTGAGAACATACCTGCAAATGGAGGAATACCACCCAATGAGAACAATGCCAAGGTCATCAGGAATGCCAAACGTGGATTGGTCTTGTACAAACCGTTGTAGCTGTCCATCATAACTGTACCATTGTTGTGCTCCTCTACAGATGAGATAATGGTAAACACGCTCAAGTTGGCAACTACATAAATCAATACATAGTATGTCAGAGCGGTCACGCTCATTGCTGAGTTACCAACCACAGCCAACATGATGTAACCAGCCTGAGAGATAGAAGAGAATGCCATGAAACGCTTCAAGTCACTCTGACGGATAGCAAAGAGGTTGGCGATAGTGATAGAAAGTACAATGACAATGTAAAGCAATACTGTCCAGTACTCTACCATTGGAGCAAATACCTTCATGAGGATAGCACAGAGAGTAAATGCAGCAGCACCCTTAGAAACTACAGAGAGATAACCTGTAACTGTAGTTGGAGCACCCTGATATGAATCAGCTGTCCAGAAGTGGAATGGAACCAAAGAAATCTTGAAGCCCAAACCACTGAAGAAGAATACCATACCAGCAATGGTCAATGGAGATGCAGAGATAACCTTTGCAACATCATCGAAATACAAAGTACCACAAGCAGCATAAAGCAAAGAGATACCATAAATCATCACACCACTTGAGAATGTAGCAGTAAGGATGAACTTAGCACCAGCTTCAGCTGAATTGTGACGATACTTATCGAATGCTACCAAGCAAGCCATTGGCACAGATGCCATCTCAAGACCGAGGAAGAACAGGAGGAAGTGGTTGGCACTTACCATCATATTCATACCGAGCAAGGTAGAGATAATCAACATATAGAACTCACCCTCCTTGAAGGCTGTGTCCTTACGGCTCAACCACTCCTTGGCCTGTACCAACACGATGAGGGTACCGAGAGCAAGGATAGTCTTCAAGACACCGACAGCAGGACCTGTTGTGTACATGCCGCCAAATGCCTCTGTGGCTTCTGTTGGGAAGATATTGATGACAATGTGAGCCACCATCAAGAGACATACCAGAGGATTGAACCACTTACGGTCTGCGCTCTTGGAACTGCAGAAGTCAGCAAAGAAAGTGATCAGCAGAACTACCATCAGGGTAGCTTCTGGAATCATATTTAAAAATTGACTGTAATTCATTTCTTCTGATATTTATTACATGATTACACTAAAGATAGGACCTACTGCGTCCATGATAATCTCCTCTGCCCAGAGTGGGAACATACCGAGACCTGCTACACAGGCAATCAGACCTGCTACTGCAATACGCTCATCCCATGTCGCATCGTGGAGTTTCTCCAACTTTGGATTAGGAACCTTCTGATAAAGGATCTTACCTACACAACGCAAGATGTAAACCGCTGTTACTACGATAGAAGTACATGCGATGATGGTACATACACGGTGGAACATATCTGCATTCTGGAATGAACCTACGAAGATGGTCATCTCAGCTACGAAACCAGAGAAACCTGGCAAACCGAGGTTAGCCAAACCTGCTACAGCATAACCTACTGAGAGGAATGGGATAATCTTCATCAAACCACCCAAGTAGCGAACGTCACGTGTACCAGCCTGATGATAAATCATACCGATAACGGCGAAGAAGAGGGCTGTCATCAAACCATGAGACAACATCTGGAGAATAGCACCAGTTGCAGCTGTCTGGGTCATCATACAGAGTGCGAAGAGCACCATACCACAGTGAGATACAGAAGAGTAAGCGTTGATGTACTTCAAGTCAGTCTGTACACAAGCTGACAAAGCACCATAAACGATTGAGATGGTTGTCAATACCAAGAATACCTTAATCCAGAAACCATGAGTAGCTGCTGGCAAAAGGAACATAGCGATACGGAAGCAACCATAACCACCCAACTTCATCAATACACCGGCATGCAACATAGATACGGCTGTTGGCGCACTTGCGTGACCATCAGGAGACCATGTATGGAATGGGAACAAAGCTCCAAGAATACCGAAACCGATGAAGAGCAATGGGAAGAATACATTCTGAACGCTCTCAGGAATAGCGTGAGCACCATGGGTATGGTGAGCGATATCCAGGATTTCGAATGTCTGAGCACCACTGTAGAAGTAGATACCCAAGATACCGATAATCAAAAGAGCAGAACCACCCATCAACATCAAAGTCAACTTCATGGCAGAATACTCCTTTGCACCACTACCCCATACACCGATGAGGAGATACATAGGAATCAGCGCAACCTCATAGAACATGAACATGGTGAACATGTCAACAGAGATGAAGAAACCATATACACCGATGCTCAAGAGAGTGAACCAGAGGAAGTATTCCTTCTTCATTGGCTCCATCTGCCAAGAAGCAAATGTACCGGTGAACACAATGATGGAAGTCAAGAGAAGCATCACTACAGAAATACCATCCACACCGAGTGAATAGTTGATGTGCAATGGCTCAAACCAAGGCACACTGTAAGTGAAGAGCATAGGAACCTGGTCTGCTGGCATTGTCTCACGAGCCTCGAGAAATGCAAACACCAAATAGATGGAGAGGCCAAGCAACACGCTGGCACCTGCTACCATCACACCACGAACCTGCTTGTCGTTGCGAGCCAACCAAAGGCCGAGCAACATCAGGAGTGGTACTATGACGAATATACTTAAATTCATTTCTTTTCTATTTACTTAATTGTGAGACTTTAATTAAAGAAGAGCGAGCAGACACAAAGTCAACGCTACTGTACCAGTAAGGAACCAGATAGCATAGCTGCGTACATCGCCACTCTGCCATGGACGGATAGTCTCGCCTGCCTCCTGTGCACCCCAAGCCATGAAATTGAAGGTACCATCGATGACACGACGGTCGAACCATGCAATAGGCTTTGAGAACAAACCAAAGACAATCTTATGTGTAAAGAACTGCCAAGCATCATCAATATAGAAACGATTCAAGGCTGCCTTGTGCAACTTAGGCATCTTCTTAGCCAAACCGTCTGCCAATGGAGTCTTCTTTGGTGCATACATATAAGTAGCAAGAGCAATACCGATAATAGCAACAACGATAGAGGTGCAAGCCACCTGAGTATCGATGTGAATATCATAGCTCTGACCTGTAGCAGAAACGAAGTGACCGAAAGGAATCATACCACAAACACAAGAGATTGCTGCGAGGAATACCAATGGACCCCACATTACAAAAGGAACTTCCTGTGGTTTACGACGGTTCTCTGGGTCCAACTCATAATAGCTCTGACCCCAGAAGATAACATAGTAAAGACGGAACATATAGAATGCTGTCATACCAGCTACTACTGTCATAAACCAGCCCATGAATGGAGAGAACTGGAAGCAAGCAGTAATGATCTCATCCTTAGAGAAGAAACCTGCGAATGGAGGAATACCTGCAATCGCCAAGCAACCGATGAGGAAGCAGATGTTGGTAATAGGCATGTACTTGTGCAAACCGCCCATGTACTCCTTGAAGTTGCTGCCGATGATGACGATGATAGCACCAGAGCAGAGGAACAACAAGGCCTTGAACATAGCATGAGTAAACAAGTGGAAGATACCAGCCATGTAACCCAAACCACCATGATGGTTATCTACAGCAAAACAAACACCCAGTGCAACGAGCATGTAAGCAATCTGAGAAATAGTAGAGAAAGCCAAGCCACGCTTGATATCGCGCTGGCAGCAAGCTACTGCTGCTGCATAGAATGCTGTGAAAGCTGCAATATAAGCTACGTAGTGAAGTGTGTTAGGAGCATACTCTACCCAGATTGGGAAGAGGCTGGCTACCTGATAAACACCAGCTACAACCATGGTAGCAGCGTGAATCAATGCAGAAACAGGAGTTGGACCTTCCATTGCATCTGGCAACCAGATGTGCAATGGGAACATCGCACTCTTACCTGCACCACCGATGAACATAAGGAACAAGGCTGCTGGCATTACCCATGCTGCACCAGCCAAAGAACTCTGAAGTTCAGGCTGAGCATTCAAGTCATAGTTGAATGTACCTACATAGAAGCTGTAGAACAAGATACCAATGAGGAAGAAGAGGTCAGCGAAACGAGTTACGATGAACGCCTTCTTGCTGGCATGTACTGCTGCATGCTTTGGATAATAGAAACCAATAAGCAAGTATGAGCAGACACCCACCAACTCCCAGAAAAGATACATCTGGAAAATATTGGTAGCTACTACCAGACCCAACATAGACATGGTGAAGAGGCTGAGGTAAGCGTAGAAACGCTGCATACCCTTTTCATAACCCTCAACCTTGTAATTCTCATCACGCTCAGCCATATAACCGAAACTGTAGATGTGAACCATGAAGCTGACGGTGGTAATCACGATGAGCATCAATACAGAGATTGGTGTCAGACGGAAACCAATGTTGAAAGTCAGCAACTCAGTAAACTTCAACCAAGTAAAATTGAATGAGTCAACAGTTGGATACAAACCTGTTGAAGCATCACGGCCGATAGCAAAGAAATATTCGTATGCTGTATAAATAGACAGACCGAATACACAACCCATCAGGATGGTACCGATGATGGCTGCTACCTGCTTTTTCATCTTCATACCCGCAAGTCCCAGAACCAGGAAGCTCAGGAATGGGAGAAGAAGTATCAAAAATGCATAACTGTAATTCATTGTCTTAATTAGAATTTCATGTTTTCAATACTGTTCACCTGGTCACTGTGATAGTTGCGGTAAACGTTAATAATTATTGCGAGCGCTACGGCTGTCTCGGCTGCTGCTACTCCGATAGAGAACAATGTGAAGAAGAAGCCTTCCAACTGTCCAGGGAAGAGAATGCGGTTGAACACAGCGAAGTTCAGATCGGCTGCATTCAATACAAGCTCGATGGAGATGAGCATGGCAACGAGGTTACGACGTGTACAGAAGCCATATACTCCGATGAAGAACAAGAGTGCTGAAAGCACGAAGAAATACTGTACTGGAATCATTTCTTATCCTCCTTTCTTGCGATTAAGATACCACCGATGATACATGCCAACAGGAATACAGAGATAAACTCGAATGGCAATACATAGCCATACTTGTCTGCACCTACCAGGGCAGAACCTACCTGCTCCATTGGCACCTCAGTGTCAGCTACTGTTGCAGCCAAATCGATAAAGTGATTCTTCAACACGATGACTGCCAAGGTTACGAAACCTACAAGGCAAACGAGTGCACGGCCAATGACCTTGCTACCCTTCACGTGCTCCAAAAGACCCTGAAGGGTACGCTTGGAAACCAACTGAATGGCGAAGACATAAAGAATAGTAATACCACCTGCATATACAGCAATCTGAGCTGCACCCAGATAGGTATAGTCGAGCAGGAAGAATACACCAGCTACACCGAAGAGCACGAACAACAGATAAGTTGCCGCACGCATGATACGCTTGGTAGCTACGCACATGATGGCTGAGCCAAGGATGACTACTGCCAAGATGACGAACATAAAAAAATTAGCTGTTATCATTGTCTAAAGTCCTCCTTACTTAGTCTTGGTGTTAAACTTACCGATTTCGAGTGGAGCGCCACCATCAATGAGGTTAGGAAGGCTTCCGCCCTTGTAAACCTCCTTGTCGAGGTGCATCACCAACTTGTTGCGGTCGAAGACTGCATTCTCGAAATCGTTGACAAACTTAATTGCACCGAAGTTACATGCGTTCACACAGAGTTCACAGAACATGCAGTCACCCAAGTCGTACTGGTAATCTACCAACTTGCGCTTCTTCTTGCCTGTCTCTGGGTCCTCCACCATCTCGGTCTGAATCTTGATGGTATCGTTAGGGCATGACTTCTCACACAATGTACAACCCACACACTTGTAAGCCTCATTCTCGTCACGGACGAAAACCAGACGACCACGGAAACGTGGAGATACGTGGAGTGTAGTCTTGCGGTTCTCAGGATACTGCTCAGTGCTCTTAGGTGTGAAGTACTCCTTCATGGTGACCTTCATACCAGTAGCGAGGGTTTTCAAACCCGCTGCAATACCGCCGAAATATGAATTGTTAGACATACTTTCTTATTATTATAATAATGTGTATTAAAGATTATCCGTGGATTCCGAATGCTACGCACACGGTCATCATGATCAGAATGATGAGTGACAATGGCATCAGATACTTCCACTCCAACTTCAGGATCTGGTCGATACGGAGACGTGGGAAAGTCCAACGTACCCACATCAGGAGCCATACCACAGCGAAGGTCTTACCGAAGAACCAGATGAAACCTGGGATGAGGTTCATCAGATTGTCGAAGCCCTCGATACCGATGTTCAATGGCGCCCAACCACCGAGGAATACGGTAGAAGCGATACCAGAAATCACGAAGAGGTTAAGGTACTCAGCCAAGTAGTAGAAACCGAAGCCCATACCAGAATACTCTGTATGATAACCTGCAGTCAACTCACTCTCAGCCTCAGCCAAGTCGAAAGGACCACGGTTAGCCTCAGCATTACCTGCTACAAGGAATACGAGGAAAGCAAGGATAGCTGGAACATGACCCTTGATGATCAACCAGTTCCAAGCACCAGTCTGAGCCTCAACGATACCGCTCACCTGCATAGTACCAGTAAGAACTACTGCAGAAATCAGGCAGAGACCGAGAGACATCTCATAAGAAATCATCTGTACGGCACCACGCATGGCAGATACCACAGAGTACTTATTGTTAGATGCCCAACCTGCGAGGAACACACCCAGCACACCGATAGAACTTACGGCAGTGATGAGGAATACACCTACGTTGAAGTCAAGAATATGAGCTCCCTTGTTCCATGGAAGGAATGAGAAAGTACCCACAGAGGCAATGATCACGAGGAATGGTGCTATGTAGTAGAGCAGCTTATCAGCTCTATCAACAGCGAAGATCTCCTTGATCAACATCTTGAGCACATCGGCGAATACCTGGAAGATACCCCAAGGACCTACACGCATAGGGCCGAGACGGCACTGGAAGTAGGCACACACCTTACGCTCCATAAAGATAAGTACGATAGCGATGAGGGCGTATGCTGTCAAAATGCAGATACCCACGAGCACGCACTCTATCAAAGTTGTCCAAAAGCTTCCTAATCCCAAAGTATTGAGAAGAAGATTATGAACAAAATCTGTTACAACTTTAAAACTAAAAATTTCCATCATTATCTATCAATATCAGGGATTACGAAGTCGATTGCTGCACCTGTTGTAATCAAGTCAGCGATTTTCTGTCCACGAAGCATTGGATCGAGCGCACCTGTCAAAGACAAGCCCATTGGGCGCATCTTCATACGGTATGGACTCTTGTCACCCTTTGAGTCGAGATATACACCAAACTCACCGCTGGCACCCTCTACTGAGAAATACCACTGTCCCTCTGGAACCTTGATGATTGGCTTCTGCTTGATGTAGTACTCACCCTCTGGAATGTTGTCGATCAACTGCTCGATGATATCCAAACTCTGATACAACTCCTGGATGTGAACGTAGTAACGATCCATAGAATCGCAACCGGTCAGAGTGATTTCCTTCCACTCTACCTTGTCGTACATATCGTATGGATGACGCTTACGAGTATCGTTCTTCCAACCAGATGCACGACCTGCAGGACCTGTAACAGCATAGTTGATACAATCCTCATAATTCATTGGACCTACGCCTTCGAGACGGTTGTGAGTAATCACGTTGTCACCGAATACGTCGAGGTATTCCTGAATCATCGGACGGAGATACTTGCAGAGAGTCTTCACGTTCTGAACGAAGTTAGGATCGATATCAGCCTGAAGACCACCGATACGGTAATAATTCTGGATCAAGCGACCACCAGTTGTCTCCTCCATCACGTTCAACACGTGCTCACGGTCACGCATACAGTAGAGGAATGCAGTCAAAGCACCCAAGTCCTGTGCGGTACAGCCGAGGTACAACAAGTGAGAGTCGATACGCTGCAACTCATCCATGATAGTACGGATGTAGTGGATACGATCAGAAAGTTCGATACCCATAGCCTCCTCGATAACGCCAACCAAAGCGTGGCGGTGCATCATGGCAGAAAGGTAGTTCAGACGGTCGGTCAAAGCCAAAGTCTGAGGATAAGTCATATTCTCCCACATCTTCTCAATACCACGGTGGATATATCCGAGGTGAGGATAGATACGCTTCACAGTCTCACCGTCGATAACGGTCTGAAGACGGAGCACACCATGGGTAGATGGGTGGTTAGGACCGATGTTGACAACATACTCATCCTCATCGAAACGACGCTTTTCAGTAGCTACCAGATGACCATCAGCACTAAGACTGTATTCTACAGTGAAATCATCCTCAGGCTCATCAGTACAAGGGAACTTATTTGCCTCTGGACTCATATCGAAATCCTTGCGCAAAGGATAGCCCTGGAAATCAGTACGGAGGAAAAGACGACGCATATCTGGGTGACCCAAGAACTTGATGCCGACGAAATCAAACACCTCACGCTCCAGCAGATCAGCAACCTTCCAGAGATTGATGACTGTAGGAATCACATCAGAACCATCCACCTTCTTGGCGATAGTCTTGACAGAGCAACGTTCGTTAGTCTGAGTATTTTCAAGAATATAGATACATCCGAGACCTTCCTCACCGAAGTCTTCACCGATGATGGTAACAAGGTAGTCGAAATGCTTCTCGTTCTTCAACTTCGCCATTTCAGAAGCGAAATTATCAAAACTCAATTCAATATTATTCAGTTTCATATTCTTATACCTTATTATATTAATCAGTTAGACCTTTCTGAGGGTCAAAATCCTCAGGTACTTCTGTTACGATGATTGGTTCCTTATGTCCGAGCAGATTAGCATCAGAAAGGTTTTCGTTGCTCAAGCCACGAAGACCACCCTTGCTCATAGACAGTTCCTTCTCCTCGCTGTTCATCTTGTGGTTAGCACCACCGAAGAATTTCTCAACCTTTACCTTACGCTGCAATTGCATCATACCGTAAAGGATTGCCTCTGGGCGTGGAGGGCAACCTGGGATATAGACATCCACAGGAACTAACTCACTGATACCACGAACTACATTGTAGCTCTTCTTGAATGGTCCACCAGAGATGGTGCATCCACCTACAGCTACCACATACTTTGGCTCAGCCATTTCATCATACAAACGTTTAAAAACAGGTGCCATTTTATTGGTAATAGTACCGGCACACATAATCAAGTCGGCTTGACGTGGAGAGTTACGTGTAACCTCGAAACCGAAACGGGAGAAGTCATAACGAGCACAACCTACAGCCATAAACTCGATACCACAGCAAGAAGTACCGAATGTCAATGACCAGAGTGAGTTACTGCGTCCCCAGTTGATGGCGGCATCGAGAGAACCAACTACCACATTAGCACCACCCTCATTCAGCTCTTGTGCGATTTTCTCGAGAGTGTCATTGTCCTTAAACTCGTCGTAAGGAATACTCTTGATAGAGGCTCTTTTGTTTACTTCCATTCCAATGCTCCTTTCCGCCAAGCATAAGCCAGGCCTAATACTAATACCAACAGGAAGAACCCGATGCTCACGAGAGCCATAGATCCAAACTGCTTAACTACGACTGCCCATGGGTAAAGCATTACAGTCTCAATATCAAACATCAGGAAAAGGATGGCGAAGAGATAGTAGCCGATGTGTGATGGCAACCAGGAGCTGCCACGTGTCGGAATACCACACTCAAAAGGTTCACCCTTTACCGGATTGTATGAACGAGGACCGATCAACTTTGCGATGACATAAGCAGCCACCACCAAGGTTACAGCCGTCAGCAAAACGGTGATAAATAGTGTAAAGTTCATAAATTTGTTATAACGTTATTTTGTTTAAATGCTTCTAAGCGGTTGCAAAGTTAACAATTATTTCTGAAACAAGACATAACTTTTAAAAAAAATGTTTCAAAAACACGAAAAAAGGGAGAATGATTACCATTCCCCCCTTTACACGTTCTGAATTTTAGAAAGATAACTTCAGAAACGAAGTTTTTTAATGATGTTCTGGTACGATAGCTAAATAGACCAGATCATGGTCTGTGAGATTCTCCATATAATGAGCATGATTCATCGGACAGTAATGCACCTGTCCCTGGCGAACCTCCTCTACGGTATCGTCATAATGGAAAGTAGCAGTGCCGCTTACCACATAGATAATCTCGCAGTTGCCCTCATGGGTATGCAGACCAGTTGATGCACCCGGACGCAAGGTAGAATACATAATCTTCACCTTATCGTCCACATAATTACGGGTATCGAGTTTACCCTTTCCACCCTTGAAGCCCTCCAGATGAGCCTCAGCAATCTTTTCAAAATCTATGACCATTTTTTCTGAAATTATAATGTAAATTGATACTATCTTGTTTTTAATTTGCAAAAGTAAGAAAAAAACACCAGTTTTCACCATAAAATGCGAAAAAACGGACGATATCCTTGACTTTACATGAAAAAGTTACAAGACCTCTATAAAAATGCAATCCACATATTACATTTTGTAACATCAGTTTTCAAATTTCAAAATAGGAACGTTTGTAATGAACTTCTCACTCATTTTTCTACACTTCATTCTTTGCTACCTCATAAAAATATTGTACCTTTGCAATCGAATTTTCAGAGATAACGAGGCTATATGCCTTATGAAAATAGTTTTCAGCAAATATATGTATTTAGTAATTATAAAAATATAGCAGCAGTTATGAGTATTAATATCAAGAGAAATCAGTTGAAGAGAGTTGTGATTGTAGGTGGCGGGCTCGGTGGTCTTCGCTTGGCAGAAGACCTCAGCAAGGCAAACCTTCAGGTAGTGTTGATCGATAAGAATAACTTCCATCAGTTCCCTCCGCTTATCTATCAGATTGCCTCAGCAGGTATCGACCCAAGTTCCATCTCCTTCCCTTTCCGACAGATTTTCCGCAAGCGCAAGAACTTCTACTTCCGCATGGCAGAAGCGAGAGCCGTATTCCCAGACAAGAAGATTCTGCAGACATCTATCGGTAAAATCGAGTACGATTATCTGGTGTTCGCAGCAGGAACCACTACCAATTTTTATGGTAATGCCAATATCGAGAAATGGGCTATACCGATGAAGACCGTTTCAGAGGCGATGGGATTGCGCAACGCCGTGCTGAGTAATTTGGAACGTGCCTTGACCTGCGCTACAGAAGAGGAACGACAGGAACTTCTGAACGTAGTGATTGTGGGCGGTGGTGCCACAGGTGTGGAAATTGCCGGAGCTCTCTCTGAAATGAAGCGCTATGTGATTCCTTACGATTATCCTGATATGGACTCATCTCTGATGCATATCTATCTTCTGGAAGCCGGCGACAGACTGCTCGCAGGAATGTCGCAGGATTCGTCCAAGAAAGCATACGATTTCCTTACCAGCATGGGTGTAGATGTACAATTCGGTAAGATGGTAACCGACTACAAGGATCACAAGGTTCTGATGAAGGATGGTCAGGAGATTCCTACACGCACCTTCCTCTGGGTTTCCGGTGTAAAGGCACAACCTATCACGGGTATTGATGGCGACCATCTGGGCCGTGGTTTCCGAATCGTAGTAGATGAATTCAACCGCATCCCTGGCATGGATGGTCTCTTCGCCATCGGTGACCAGTGTATTCAGACCACAGACCCAGCTTATCCTGGCGGTCATCCACAGTTGGCTCAGGTAGCCATTCAGCAGGCTGCCCTCCTGGCTAAGAATATCCAGAAGATAGCTGAGGGAGCAGACGATACCCAACTCAAGCCTTTCCGCTACAAGAACCTGGGGTCAATGGCAACCATAGGCAGACACAAGGCAGTAGTAGAGCTTGGCAAATTCCACAGCCAGGGCTTCTTTGCCTGGGTATTGTGGCTGGTAGTTCACCTCCGCTCTATCCTTGGCGTAAAGAACAAGGTAATGGTATTACTCAACTGGCTCTGGAAGTACGTAAGCTATAACGATTCTATCCGAATGATTACCTACGCCACCAAGCCTAAGGAAGTGCGCGACCGTCTGAAGCGCGAACAGACCACTCACCTCGGCACCGACTTGCTGGAGAATGAAGAAGAGGAAGAGGAAGCTTAAGTTAAGGCGATAGATTAAGTTTAAAAGCTTAAGATAAAGAGATAGAAAGCGGGTGTATCATTCAATAATATAGATGATACACCCGTTTCTTTTACACTGTTTTCAAAGAATTGTACTTCCCTGAAAAAGGTTGTCACTTAGGAACAAAC
>NZ_QTXV01000020.1:0-54513 GCF_003461825.1 Prevotella sp. AM42-24
TTAACCATCCTAAAGGTGACAACTTTTTCACGTATAAGACAGAAAGCGGTTGTCATGAACGTAATACGATGAAAAGTTCGTGTAAAAAATGCAAGTGTACGATGAAAGTTCGTGTAAAAAAGTGTTGAAAACATTTGAAAGTTCGTGTAAAAAAGTGTATCTTTGCAACCGGCAGAGCTGTTTAAACATCATAACAGCAAGTTATTAACATCATTAACAACTTCAAAATGTATGTAAGGATGAAAAGAACGATCATAGAACAATTAAAAGCATGGAAAGAGAGCCTTTACAGAAAGCCCTTAATCTTATCAGGAGCAAGACAAGTAGGCAAGACTTATATCCTCCAGGAGTTTGGAAAACAGGAATATGACCACGTTGCCTACATCAACTGTGATGGAAACTCTGAGATTGCCAACATATTTGCAGAAGATTATGATATGAAGCGAGTCCTAATGGTTATCGGAGCCATTAGCAAACAGCCTATAATCCCTGGCAAAACGCTTATCATTCTGGATGAAATACAAGAACTTCACAAGGGACTTTCCTCGCTGAAGTATTTCTGTGAAAATGCACCAGAATACCATGTGGCTGTAGCAGGTTCACTTTTAGGCGTTGCCATGCACCAAGGAGAATCCGCCCCAGTGGGAAAGGTTGATATCATTCGACTCTACCCTATGTCTTTCGAAGAGTTTCTTATGGCAAAAGACGAAGAACAGTTGCTGAACATATTGAAAAGTAAAGACTGGAAGACCATCACATTACTTCATGATAAACTCATCAAGATATTAAGAGAATATTATTTTGTAGGGGGAATGCCTGAGGCTGTGAAAACTTATCTTGCAACTAACGATGCAAATCTCGTCAGACAGGTTCAGAACAACATTCTCACCATTTATCGTAGTGACATGTCGAAGCATGTCAGCCCAAATGAAGCCACTCGCATCAGCATGGTTTGGCAATCCATCCCTTCCCAGCTTGCCAAGGAAAACAAGAAGTTCATCTATGGAGCGGTGAGAAGCGGAGCACGAGCCAAGGATTTTGAGATGGCAATACAATGGCTGGTGGATGCAGGTCTCACTTATCGCATTTCCCGAGTAAGAGAAGTTGGAATGCCTTTGAAGTTTTACGAAGACCTCAATGCCTTCAAGCTGTTTCTCCTGGATGTCGGTCTCCTGGGTGCGCTGAGCGAGATGGAACCTGCCCAAATGCTCATCTCCAATAAAGCCATGACGGAGAGCAAGGGGGCGTTCACGGAAAACTACGTCCTTACCCAGCTATTATGTCAACAGGACATTTACACCTATTATTATAGTAGGGAAGACGCTCGCTTGGAGATAGACTTCCTTGCCCAGCACCAAGGGGTGATAACTCCGATAGAGGTAAAAGCGGAAGAGAACCTGCGTTCCAAGTCACTTCGCGCCTTCTTTGACGCCCATCCCGACTTGCGAGCCATCCGCTTCTCCATGTCGCCATACAAGGAGCAAGAGTGGATGAAGAATGTCCCATTGTACGGGGTAGAGGAGAGTTTTTAGGAACTCTTCTCACAATACTCCTTGAACTTTGCCTTAGTCATGGCAATACCAATGAGTCTATTAGATAACGCAACAATAACAACAAAATAAAAAAATATGCTACAACGAGACTACATACAGCGGTT
This sequence comes from Prevotella sp. AM42-24, assembly GCF_003461825.1. Lineage (NCBI taxonomy): Bacteria > Pseudomonadati > Bacteroidota > Bacteroidia > Bacteroidales > Prevotellaceae > Prevotella > Prevotella sp. AM42-24. The sequence continues at coordinate 1,658 of NZ_QTXV01000020.1, forward strand.
GATCCGCGAGTTTATGGCGGCACTCGAAAGAATGCTCGAAAAGAAAGAGGTGGAGGTGAGACGTGAGAAAATTAAGGAACTCTACGACCAATACGTGGGTCCTTACGCCTTCTACAGCATCGCCACCATCGAGGACGTGATGAAGGCAATGGCAGGAATTGCCGACGAGGAGAAGCGACTCTCCAAGATGGACATGCTTGCCGAGCTCTACTATCACGAGGCTGACATGGTGGGACAGCCAGCAAGAGATGAACTGCTGAACAAGGCCTTCATGCTCTTCGATTATGTGGAAGCCCACGGGAATACCTTCTCCATTGAGCGCCGCAACAAAATGGCAGAAATCAAACAGAAAATAGGAGATGCGCTCAAATAAAGAGTGCATCCTCCTTTTATATTTTTAGGATAACAAAAACTAATCATAAAGTTCAATGGTCAAAGCTCAAAGTTCAAAGTCAGTAAACGACATGACGGTAGGCTCGCCCTTGCGAGCCATCATCAAATTTGCTATTCCGCTGATCCTGGGTTACATCCTTCAGCAGATGTACCTCATCATCGATGCCGCCATCGTGGGAAGATGGATTGGCGTGGGAGCACTTGCGGCAGTAGGCGCATCCAGCTCCATCATGTTCCTCATCATGGGTTTCTGCAACGGCTCCTGTGCCGGTTTTGCCATCCCTATCGCCCAGGCTTTCGGCGCCAGGGATTACGCCAAGATGCGGACTTACGTGAGCAACAGCATCCGCATTGCCGTGGTATTTGCCGTGGTCATCACCTTTCTTTCCTGCATCTTCTGCGGAAAGATTCTGCACCTGGTGAATACGCCGAAGGAGGTGTTCGATGATGCCTACATCTTCCTGATGCTGCAGTTTGCGGCGATTCCTTTCACCATTGGCTACAATCTGCTCTCCGGTCAGATCCGTGCCCTGGGCAACTCGAAACAGCCTTTCTATTTCCTCATCACAGCTTCCGTTATCAACATCATTCTAGATGGCATTCTGATTCTCGGTATGGGACTGGGCGTAGAGGGTGCAGGCATTGCCACCTGGCTCTCGCAGGGCATTTCCGTGCTGCTCTGTATCTGGTTTATCAAAAAGAAGATGCAGATTCTGATTCCGAAGGGTGAGGAAAGGAAATTCGACAACAAGAAGGTAAGCATTCTGCTGAACAACGGCGTTCCGATGGGTCTGCAGTTCTCCATTACCGCCATTGGTCTCATCATGCTGCAGAGTGCCAACAACGCTCTGGGAACGGTTTATGTGGCTGCATTTACTGCCTCTATGCGCATCAAATACCTCTTTACCTGCGTTTTCGAGAACATCGGAGTGGCGATGGCTACCTATTGCGGTCAGAACCTAGGAGCCAGGAAGTTGGATAGAATTGGTCAGGGCGTAAGGGCTGCCATCAGGATGATGCTGGTTTATTTTGTCTTCACCTTCCTGCTCATCTATCCGTTTGCCGACGAGATGATGATGCTCTTCGTGGATAAGGGCGAGGCAGAGGTGGTGACTTATGCTGCCCAGTTTATGCGCATAGCCAACTATTTCTATCCTTGTCTAGGCTTGCTCACCATCCTGCGCTACAGTATCCAGGGCTTGGGTTACAGCAACCTCTCGATGATGAGTGGCGTAATGGAAATGATTGCGAGATGCGGTGTGAGTCTCTGGCTGGTGCCTGCCCTGGCATGGACGGGTGTCTGCTTCGGCGATCCTGTGGCGTGGGTTATGGCAGATCTCTTCCTCATTCCCGCCTTCCTGTGGCTTTATAAGCATCTGAAGAAGGAGCAAGTCCGATAGGGTAATTTTGACGTTTTAAAAATTTGCATTAAAAAATATTCTGCTAAGGGTTAGGAAAATGAAAATTCGATTGTAATATAGGCAAAAGAAAAGAAAATAAAGTAATGCAAATAAACAAAGAAACGATAGAACAGCTCTTCCGGCAGCATTATCTGAGGATGTACCAATTGGCCAGGGTACTTCTGAAGGATGATGCAGCCAGCAAGGATGTGGTGAGCGAAGTCTTTGCTGACGTACTCGACGGAAAGACCCAGCTGGGTCTTGATAACGAGACAATAGCCAGCGATTCGCCCTTGCCTTCCACTAACGCCGGGAGCTATCTTCTGGTGTGTGTGCGCCATAAATGCCTCAACCTGTTGAGCCGACAGAAGATGAAAGACCGGGTTCATCATCTCCTGAAAGCCGATACTTCGCCTTCGATAGTTCCCCTGGAAGCGACGATTGCCGAAATAGACAGGGAAACCGAAAAGTACGAGGCAATTCTGGCTTATATGGATGCTGAGCTCACGCCACAAACCCGCAAGGTGCTCGATTTCCGCTTTCGGCAGAAACTGAAATATCGGGAGATTGCTACGGAATTGGGCATCAGCGAAGTGGCCGTTTATAAGCATCTGGCGCAAGGCATCAGAAAATTAAAGCAAAAGTTTAACCCTTAGCAGATTTATTATGGACAAGTTTGAAAAAATACTGGATATCATCGACCATCAGGAGAAGTATTCTGATGAGGAGATTCGTGAAATATTGCAGGATGAGGAATGCCGAAAACTCTATCAGACGATGGTGGAAGTGGATTCTGCCCTCCTTCAGAAGAATTTAAACACTCAGGCTTCTATTTCTCATTCGTCTGATGACGCTCTTTCTTCTAACTCTTCTCTGGGTAACTCTTCTCCTAATATAGATGAGGAATGGGAGAAATTCAGCCAGGAGCATCAACTTCAGGAAGAAGCAACTCATCCTATTGTTCAAGAAGAATCCCATCCTATTGCTCAGGAAGTAGGCGCATCCCATCCTATAACTTCCTGGCGTAAACTGGCAGCATCCATCGCCGGCTTTGTCTTGATTTCGGGTATTGCCTTTGCCGCAATCCATACTTACATCAAGCGCAGCCAGGAACCAATCCTGGTAATCGCAGATACTCATCCGGAAGTCATAAAATCAGATTCCGCAAAGCAGGTAGCAGCAAAGGATTCCCTGACTCATCCGAAACCAGAAAAGCCAGCCATTCACAAGACTTTCGAGAATGTGGCTTTCGAGAAGATGCTTTCTGAAATTGCTTCTTATTATGATTTACAAGTGAAGTTTGAGAATAACGAGGACAAGACCCTCCGCCTCTATTACGAATGGAACAGTCATTCGAGCATAGAGAACATCGTAAAAGAACTGAACCAATTCGAGAATGTAAACATCGAATTGCAACAAAACGAGCTGATTGTAAAATAACAAATAAAAAGCAACATCATTATGAGAAGATTTTCAGCCATCATATTCCTGCTGTGCACGTTCGCCCTGGCGATGAGCGCACAGCACATCCAGCGCAACTATCACGACCGCAGCATGTCTGACGTCCTCATCGACCTCGACAAGGCTTCCAAGCGTTACAAAATCAGCTTCATCTACAACGAACTGGAGGATTTCACAGTTACCCAGAACGTGAAGACAGCCAATATTCCCGATGCCATCCGCAAGGTAATCGGTTTCTATCCGATGCAAATGACCGTGGGCGACAGCCTCATCACGGTAGAATGCATACGCAAGAGCGAGCGCAAGCTGATAGGCAGACTGATAGACAATCACAATCTACCTGTAGAATTCGCCAATATCCAGCTGCTCAACCCGAAGGATTCCTCCTTTCTCTGTGGAGGCGTGAGCAACGCTAACGGCGATTTCGTCATCCCCTGCCAGCAGAAGCAGGCCCTCATGAAGGTTTCTTTTGTAGGCTATAAGACCATTTGCAAGCTGGTACCTATTGCCCGTATCGGAAATGTGAAGATGCAGGCGAATTCATACCTGTTGAAAGGGGTGACCGTTGAAGCCGCAAGGGTTGTAGAAAAAGTAGATAGACAAATCATCTTCCCTACAAAAGAGCAGGTGAAAACGGCTTCCAATGGTTATGATCTGTTGGACAACTTGTCTTTGCCTACCATTATCGTAAATCGAGCAGAACGCAAAGTTCTGTCATTAAAGGGCGGAGATGTGCAAATACGCATCAACGATGTCAAGGCTAGCATGCAAGATGTATTGGCTTTGCAGCCGGATGAAGTTACAAAGGTGGAATTCATCAATGTTCCAGGACTCAAATATGGAGACAGCAATCTGGATGCAGTCATCAACTACCAGGTCCGCCGACGCTATGCCGGTTATGTGGGTGGAGTTTCTACGATGCAAGGCACCAAGGCTGGTTTCAATAATAGCGACGGTTATTTCAAATACAATCTGAAGAAATCGGAATTCAGCATCAACTACAGTTTCTCCTATCGCTCGGTAGAGGAACGAAGCTATGAGAGTCTCGGTACTTATCATCTGCCCACAGGAGAAACTCTACATCGCAATTATTTAGGTTATGATTCTCCGTTCCTATACACCACCAATAATGTACAGTTGGGTTATAATCTTAGTGAGCCAGACAAATATACATTGAATGTACGGTTGAATTTCTACAATCACAACAGTCCTGTGAGAGGCATGAACCAGCTTTATCAGGAAAGCGGCAAGGCAAATCAATATCTGCAAAACAACAGAAAAATGCTGGAGCAGATTCCATCTCTGGACATTTATTATTCGCTCAACATGCCCCATGACCAGAACCTGGCTCTGAACCTGGTGGGTACTTACATCGGCACAGATTACCAGTATCGTATGAGGGAATATACGTTCAACAAATCGCCGGATGAATCTGTAAAGAACGCTCCGCTGACCGATTACAGTTATGATGCAACTGGTAGAAAGCGCTCTCTTATTGGTGAAGGAACATACAGCAAGAACTGGAAACAGATGGCTTTATCGGTGGGTGGACAATATAATATCAGCCACACAGATAACATCTATGTGGGAAGCAGTAATGCTGATACGGAATTGAAGTACAGCAATCTCTATCTTTTCACCCAGCTACAGGGACAGCAGAAGTGGTTCAGTTATCAGGTGGGAGTTGGCGCAACCAGGTCTTCCATCCATCAGGGGGAGAACGGATACAGCAAATGGCTGTTTCGACCACAGGTAACTTTACAGGCAAAGGCTAGCGACCGTCTGAGTTTTAAATGGAGCAGCAAAATCACGTCAGACATCCCAAGCCTTTCCGACTTGAGCGAGTTGCGCCAATATTCCAACAGCTTTGAGGCGCGTGACGGCAATAGCGGTCTGAAGCCATTTACCGGCTACAACAATACCTTGTCGGCTTCCTGGAACATTCCGCTGATGTCTGTGTACCTGGAGGGAAACTGGACGTATTACGACAAGCCTATAGCTACTTCTATCTTGCCCGAAAAGCGGGAGGATGGCTCTTATCTCTTTGTGAGCAAACCTAAGAATCAGAAGAGTCATAATTACAAGCACCTGCTGTTGACTCCTGAAGTTCACCTCATCAAGGATCATCTGGATTTGAACCTCATGTGCGAGTATCAGAATGTCAAGACAAAGGGTTTGGATTATTCCCACGAGTTCAATTACTTCAGTTATGGAGCAGAAATTCGGTACATGACGGGCAATTGGAACATTGGCTATGGTGCCTATAAGGTGGAAAAGAGTTTTTGGGGAGAAAAGACAAACGGCGGAGAGCCAACCTCCAATCTTGCCGTAACCTACAGTTATAAGAACTGGCAGTTTGGCGTTCTCGGATTATTCGTATTCTATCCTCATGGCTGCGTGTATAAGGATGAACTTTTCAACAAGTATGTGCAGCAGAAGAACAAGGTACGCCTTGCAGACCAGGGCAACATGCTTGTCTTTGCTGCCAGCTTCAACTTCAGCCATGGCCGCAGATACCATACAGGCAGCCGTAAACTGAACAATAGCGATAGAGATAATGGTATCAGATAGAATAGTTTTATATTTTCCTGAAATCACAAATAAGCAAAAGGCTGGACTTCCTCACCCAAAGTTCAGCCTTTTTGTCTGTTATCAGAATTCCAGCAGCCATTTCCATAGAGGGATTATCTCTATGCGGCAACCATCCTTCTCTACAATATCCTCCTCGTCCTTTGTCACAACAATCATCCGCTTGACATTCTGGACAGAAGAAAGCTTGATCAGCCCATCTGTCTCCCGCCGGAAAGTATCGGGATCTGCCATAGAGTAGGAAACCTGTATGGCCAATTCTTCTTCCGGAATCACAAAATCTACCTCGGTATTCCTGCTGTTCCAGAAATAGCTGCCGTCACCATATTTCCGCCTGAGTGTGACGGCAACTATGTTTTCCAGCAACGAAGTGTCTGCATCTACAAGAAAAAGATGAAGCAAACCATTGTCCGTAAAATAATACTTGCGGTTGGATTCCTTGTCCTGCAACTTTCCGAACAAATTCTCATACGGCAAAATGAGCCAGGTGTCAGCCATGTAGCCCACATAATCTATCGTGGCATCCGTACTGAGTTTTTTGCCGGTACTGCTCACGATGCTGGCTATTCTGCTGTAAGATAATGGCTGCTTCACGCTTTCCGCCATCTTGCGAATCATTACTCGCAGGGCATAGTCGTTGCGAATCTTATATCGAGCCACCAAATCTCCGAAGAAGATTTTACTGAAGAGATTGCTCATCCACGACCTTGGCTCCTTCATCCCCACAGTCTCTGGCAAACCTCCATGCTGGAAATAGATATTAGAGAGTCTTACAATATCCTTAGCGTAAGCATAGAGGGCATTCTTTGCCTTTACATCAATACCGCCCGCCTTTAGATATTCGGCAAAGGAATAGGGATACACCTCATGTATCATGTACCTGCCACCGAGAGTTGTCGCTATCTCGCTGCTCAACATCTTGGCATTACTACCCGTGATGTAAACCTGATATTTCTGATCTGCTAACCTGCGGGCAAACTTTTCCCATCTTTCTACCAACTGAACCTCGTCAAGGAAGAAGATAGGACGACTGTCATACATTTCTTCATAACAGGTTTTTATCAGGTCAAGGTCGGTCACATCCAAGGAGTCAATACGGTCATCCTCGAAGTTGAAGTACAGGATTTCCTCCCGCTTATGCCCCTGTTCCAGCAGCTGTGCTATGCGCTGATACATCAGATACGATTTTCCTGCGTGTCTCAATCCTACAAACACGTAATTCAGTCCATCCATGAGCTCTACGTCACGATGAACCAGTTCTACCTGAGTAACATAAGCCTGGTACTCAAGTATCAGTAATTTAATCAAATCCTTCGTCATAATTCCCTTTCTTTTTACTGAATCCGGTGCAAAGATACACATTTTATCGTTTATAGACGACAAAAACAATAACTTTTTATCGTTTATAGACGATAAAAACGCATCAATTCTATCGTTTATAGACGACAAGCATCATTTTTCAACGCAATCTACGTGTCTTATACGTGAAAAAGTAGCTTTGGGCTTTCCGTTTTGACCGATGACGATTGGTTCTGTCCGTTATAGAACTACTTGCAAAAAAATTTTTTCTAACTGGGAAAATAAAAAATTCCAGTTAGGAAAATAAAAATCTCTAATTGGGAAAATAATCGGGATGAAAATGGCTCAAAACAGGCAGCTGAGACTCATTTTCTGCTTTTTCCGGCTCTAAATCGGCAGACAATCTCAGTTATCTCGCTTTTGCTTGCATTTTTTAGGAGAAGATATTTTTTTATTTTGATGTATTTCAGCAAGCTTTCTATCTACTTTAAAGCCGAAAACTAAGCAATTTTGAGGGTTTGGGAGACCAGAAAAGAGTATTTTTATAAAGTCTTTGGAATGATTGGCAATTAATTGGAACGCTATGATTTCATTAACTGTCTGATATAGAGCTTTTTAGAGAAAAGAAGCGTTCCAGTTCCAGTTGTTCCAATTAATTTTTCAGCATATCTCTCATACCCCTTTTTTATATATATATATATATATTATATATATAATTAATTAATAATCAATAAGTTATATAATATAAAGAAGTAAAGAAGAAGGACAAGTGAAAGATTCAAACCCACTCAAAATTAATTGGAACAACTGGAACAACTGGAACAACCGGAATAGCAGGAACGCAGCCAACTGGAGCAAGCTAATTGGAACGCAGCCCCCAGGGAAATCTCCTCTTCTCTAAAAGGCATTTCTCACTCCACGACCCAATCCGTGATGTTATGCGTAGCGCTATCAAAATTCACCCCGACCTTGGTTATAGGAAGGCCCGACAAGGCAAAACGCTGGCGATAGTTCTTGAGATTGATCTGCTGCATCGCCACCTGGGCATTCTGGTTAAGTTTCAACTCTATCAGGTAAAGACGAGATTTCGTCATAACCACGATATCAACCCTGCCATTCGGAGTATGTACTTCTACATCTACCATCCAAGCTGTAAGAAGCGAGAATATGACATAGAACATCTGCTGATAATGCCCCTCATAGTCAGTATTGGCACAATATGGAACCGTGCCCAGGAAAGTCTGCAAATACTGCAAGGCCAGTCCCAGGTCTTCCTTATCGAAGGCACGAGCCATATTGCGGGTCGTATTATTGGCATTCTGCGTGTTAGGCGTTACATAGTAAGGAATCAGCGCCTTGGTCAGCCCCAGCCGCACTTCTCTGTTCGGAATCCCCAAAGTATAGGAATCGTAAGCCTCTTCATAATCCTTGATTGTAATATAGCCACTCTGATAGAGCAGAGGCGTAAGAGTTGTCATCGTTTCTGTAGGCGCATCAAAGTCTGAAACGCCCGCTTCCATGGATTCGGCGAAATCGCTGAAGTTGACACCAAACTTCTTCATCATATTGACGAGATAGGTAGGAGTTCCCGTAGAAAACCAGAATGGCTCTACCCGCTTTAGCGAAAGACTGCTGAGCAAACTGAACGGATTGAAGATATCAGGCGATTCTGATGCAAAATGATAGCCGTCATAATAGTCTTTGAGTCGGCTCAGCGTCTCATCCATCGTCCAGTTCTTTGCCTCTGCCAGTTCCTGTATTCCCTCTTTTAACTGGGTAAGCATCTCTTCCTTGGTAATACCACAAATGCCCGCATACTCGGGAAGCATGCTGATATTGGTGATGTTGTTCAACTCGCTGAAGATGCTGAGCTGCGAAAACTTGGTAATGCCCGTGAGGAATACAAAATGCAGCATGGAGTCAGAATCCTTCAAGGGACTGAAAAAATTGCGAAGAATCTGCCGGAGAGCCACCAGCTGGTTTTCCTCGTGCACCACATCCAGGAGGGGCGCATCGTATTCGTCGATGAGAATGACCACCTGCTTGCCGGTTTGCTTATAAACTTGGCTGATGAGATTGAGCAATCTTACATTTGGGTCGGGCGCATCCGTCGTGATTCCCCATTTCTCTTCATGCTGTTTCAGAATAAAGAGAAGATAGCGTACCAGCGCATCCTCCTGCATGTGCTTGCCACCCGACAGATCAAAATGCAAGACAGGGTATTCCACCCAATCCTGTTCCAGCCTTTCCATCTCCAATCCCTTGAAAAGTTCCATCTTTCCTTCGAAGTAGCTTTGCAAGGTAGAGACAAGAAGCGACTTTCCGAATCGACGAGGGCGACTCAGAAAAAGATATTTCTTGCCAGAATGGGTCATCTGATGGATGTAACCGGTCTTGTCAACATAGAGATAATTCTTGGTGATAATCTCCGAGAATGTCTGAATGCCTACAGGATAGAATTTTGCTGCCATAATCTGCACCGTTTTGATTTTTGCACAAAGTTAAGCAAAAATTCTGAGAACAACAAGCAAATCGGAGTTAAAAATACAAGATTGGGATAAAGAAAGAATAAGTTTTCCTTTTGAAAAGGAAACTTATCTGTTTTTTATCTAAAATCTCTTTTCTACTTTAATATATTGTACTACCTTTGTACTATCTAACCAAATCCGATAAATAATTTGCGTTAAAATGCTCAAATCCGAGAAATATGTATGAAACTTGAACTGTTGCTATTCTATTTTTTCATACATTCTCATTGCATCTCGATGCAAGTCGTGTATCTGTTCAGCCAACCATTCTGGTGAGAGGATTCTCAATTGGCTTCCCCGGCTCATTAAATATCCAAAGAAATCTACGGTAGGGCGCATAGTAATTTCAAAATCCATATAGTTGTCGCCTTTTGCGATAGTTTTTTGAGTTGAATGGAGAGGTAAATCTTTTACTCGATACTGTTCGTAATCGTAAGCTCTAAACCTAATTCGTTCAACAGCAGTTCCGTCGCCAATCAGCACTCCGTAATATTCCTTGAAGTAATCTTGAGCGTTGAAGTCTTGAGCTATCTCAAATTTGGTATCTGTTGATTCTATGCTTTTGATTCTGTCAAGTGAGAAAAGGGCATAGTAATCTTTTACTTCTTGGTTTTCTGCTTCTGTATAATGGAAGTGCCCCAATACATACCAACGTTGCTTATGCAATTTTATGCAATATGGCTCGATAGTATAGCTTTTGGCATCTGTATTGCCATACCTCTTGTAAAGAATGGTTATCTTGATGTTTCGTTTCATGGCATCAAGGATTAGTTTGAGGTTTTCGCCTTCATAGGGTACAGTTTCAAGCACGATCCTATCTTGAAGCGATACACATTCGCTAATAATATTATTGGATGCAAGTGTGGCTAACATCCAGTTTTGTATGGAGTCAGACTCTAATGCTTCAGGATTTCCAATAGAATATTTATATCCGTTTTTTCTGTTGCACTCGATATATATGCCAAAAATGTCTTCTATGGCATCTTTGTGTCGATTGAAGGTTGAACGAGCCAATTCTATTCCTTCGCTCATGTCCGTTTCAAGCCATTTCTTTTGAATATCTGCAAAAGAAATAGATTGGGCTTTGTTGATGGTGTTTACCAACCAAATGTATTCTTTGAATTTCGCTTGAGTTCTCATGTTATATACGATTTTATCTACATTAAGTAACGAGATTTTTGCGTTTTTATTGATTTATGATACATTTTTTCTTTTAAAAAAGAACTAGTCCTATGATTTGATACAAGTTTTTCTTATCTTTGTGCCGACATAACAATAATTTCATAAAATATGAACTATGATGAAGTAAAATTACGCAGTTTGATAGGCAAATGTCAATGGACTTTTGCCAAGACTATGCCTACGTGTCCTCATGAGTACATTGTGAGGAATAAATGCGCCTTGTCTGATGAGGAACAACAATCCCAAAAGGATAAACTTACGTTGTCTATAACTACTATTGGTGATTTGCTTCTTCGTCAAACGATTTCGAATGGCGGGGAACACATTAATGGTGTAAATCTGTCGATTCCGATCTATCAGCGTCCATATAAGTGGACTGCTCGTAATGCAATACAGTTGCTTGATGACATTATCGAAGCGATGAATGACAATAAAGAAAGTTACAGGGTAGGTACTCTGATTCTTCATCGAGCATCAAGCCAAGACTCGTATGATATAGTTGATGGCTTGCAGAGAATCATTACGTTTTCTTTGTTGCTAAGGGCTTTGGGGAAGAACGATATAGCTTTTCTCCAACAAGAATTATATGATAATGAGTATAATGCCCGTAATATATCCAATAATTATCAAGCATTGGAACGACGCGTCAGCAAACCTGATTTGAAAGAAAGTCAACAAAAGAAAGAAGAGTATTATGTAAAGGAACAGGAGTGTAGAAGACTGATAGAATTTGTAGAGAACAGATGTGAACTTATTGTTGTTGTCACATCTGATGTTTCTGAAGCCTTTCAGTTCTTTGACTCTCAGAATGCTCGTGGCAAAGCCTTATATCCACATGATTTGCTGAAAGCTTATCATTTGCGTGAAATGATTGATATAGAAGAGAATGAAGTTGAAAGAATCGTCAAGGGATGGGAACAAATATCTCAAAGTGGTTTGGCAGATTTTTTCGGAAACTATCTGTATCGTATCAAAGAATGGGTAAATGGCAATAGGGCAGAAGTGTTGGATGAACGTAATATCCACATGTTCAAGGGGATTACTCGTTCTGCACGAACTCCTTATGCTCAATTCTATAAGAGTGCTTATTGTTATGCAGATATGGTAAATTCTTCTGCGATGCCATTCGTTTCTGGAACTCGCAATATCAATGCATTTCAATTGGACGCTCCAATTATAGCAGGCAAACCTTTCTTTGAATATACGAAGCATTATTATGCCATACTAAAGGACATTCGAGATAACAGCAAGTACGAGGGGTTCTATATCAACGACAATATTATAGTGAAGACATTGGATCGCTATTTCAAGAATGGAAAAGGCAATGGTATTGCCCGGTTGCTGTTTGATACTTCAGTTCTCCTGTATGTAGATAGGTTTTGCCCGGAGTCATATCCAACCAAAGAAGATATGGAGCTGTTTGAGCAATTTGTCGTTTATGCCTTTGTTTGGGCTTATTCGCTTAGAGCGCAATATACAAATTTAGGATGGCTTTCTGCTCAGAATTTCATTATGGAAACTAATGAGAATTTGAAGAATTCATTTAATATGTACAAGTTGATAGCCAGGCAGGATACTCCCACTACATTACTCAGCGTGTTGGCAGATAAGCTAACCCCTTTGTCTGATAGCGACATAAAGGATGGGAAAAAGAATGGCAGAACAAATGCCGAGAATTTGGATGAGCGTGATGGCGATAGAGTCTATCTGAATTATCTCCATTTCTTTAAAGTAAATCGTTTTTATAAATAGTAGAAGACAATGAAAGATTTGAAAAGTATTTTGAAAGAGTGTTCTATTAAGGAAATCTATTGTGATAATCACGGAGCACCTATTACATACGTAATTCCAATCTACCAACGTAACTATGCGTGGGAACGAGATGAAATCTGTGCTTTGATAAAAGATGTCCATGATTCTATGGATATGGGCAAAACGGTTTATTACATAGGTACTCTTGTCACTTATAAGCGTGATGAGAACAAATATGAGGTGATAGATGGTCAACAACGTTTGACTACGATTTACATCATACTTAGCGCTTTGGGAGTGCATGACATTTATAATCGCTTGACTTATTCGGCACGAAAAGCTTCTGCTTCGACGATAAAGGCATTATCGAGGCGTGGAGAGAATGATGACCTTGGCGAGATGCCTGACCTTGGTATCATGAATGGCTTCGAGTCCGCAAAAGCAGGATTGAAAGAGATTGTTGGTTTGGTTCAAACTGATGTGGATAAATTCAAAGAGTATTTCTTGAATCATGTCCATATCATACATTATCGAGTGCCGAAGGATGTGGATTTGAACCATTATTTTGAGGTGATGAACTCTCGTGGCGAACAGCTGGAGAAGCATGAGATTGTTAAGGCAAAATTGAGTGAACAATTTATCGGGGATAATACCTCAATGGAAAAGTTCAGCCGTATCTGGGAAGCATGTAGTGATATGTGCTTCTACGTTCAGCAAAAAATGTCTGATATGAAAACTGTTTTTGGTGAGAACATGGATAGTTTCGTCTTAGAGTCGTTTGATGCATTTGCCGACATGCCAGCTAATGCAGGTAATTCTTTGGGTAGAAAAACGATTGCTGAGTTGTTGGATACTCCTGTTAGACCTGTGCCCCAGAGTACGACGTTAGATGAAAATGATAGATTTCAACCAATCATAGACTTTCCTAATTTCCTCTTGATTGTGTTGAAGATTACGAGGATGAAGGAACAAGGATTTGATCCTTTGAAATTATCTCTTGATGACAAGGAACTGCTTCATGAGTTTGAGAAGATTAATATCACGGCTGATTTCGTAAAACGGTTTGCTTATAATCTGTTGAAGGCTAAGTATTTCTTGGATAATTATGTGGTTCATCATACGCTCGGTGAGGACCGTATTTCAGAAAATCCGTGGAAGTTGCAGCGTTACTATAAAAATGGAAATGCTGTCTACCTGAAGGATTTGTCGGAAGACAAATCCGTGCAGGCAGAGCTGGTACAGTTGCTATCTATGTTCGAGGTAACTTTTACGGCGAAGCAACGCAAAAACTACCTGTTCTATTGTCTGTACCATTTGTTTGAGAGCGATAATATTAGTGATTATCTCGTCTTTATGAGAGATTTGGCTGATAAGTATTTCTTTGATGTGTATCTGAATGCGGAAAAACTCAATGAAAGAAACCAGCCAAAGCCTAATAGCTTTGATGACACGATGATACGAAATGGACATCTGAATGTAGAACTGGAAAATGTAGAACGAGACTTTAATCGCATCTATCCTAAGGGAGCGCCCAATATACCTCTCTATGTGTTTGATTATACAGACTATAAAATATGGAGAAAGTATGCGGAGGAGCTACGTGGAGAAAAAGCTAAGAAAGGAGATGCAAAACGTATCGGATTCTTCCAAGATTTGGGATGTAGTGATTTTGAATTAGAGGTATTTAATAACTTCTATTTCTCTCGAACTCGTAAGAGCCTTGAACATTATTATCCTCAGGCTAAGGCTGGTAGCGATAAACCTATCAGCTTAGAAGACATCAATTGTTTTGGAAACTTTGCCATGATTGGTTCCGATGCTAATAGCTCCGGTTCTGACTGGAATCCAATTGATAAGAAAAACCGTTATTTGGATTCTAAGTCAAATCAAGTTAGTACAGCATCTCTAAAGTTCAGAATCATGTTGCAAATATGTCAAGACAATTATGATGATGGAATTAAGAATGAGACGGCTAAACGTCCTTTTGGTTTGGAATGGAATGTGTATGATATGAATGAGCATCAAGAAAGAATGCTTAAAATCGTCATGAAAAGATAATAGTATAAGCTGCTGATTATTTTGTAAATAAGAATAAGGGACAGGAAATCCTCCCGAAGCCTGCATCCGAAGACCGACGTGTGAGCGGCGTATCCTGTCCCTTTGTAGGTAAGCACAGAAAGGTCGGAGCCACGTCGCGCCATATAGGTCCCTACGACCTGGCTCGATATTAGGGTTAGCTTTCGACACAATTCTGTGCTTGTTGGTTTTGCTTGATGCGAATGGTCAAGCGAATTTGGTTCTCGTAATGAGCATCTTCGTTGATTTTGCTGATGCGGCATTCAAAGATAGATGCCCACCCCATTTCCAATAATTGGGCAATCTCTGTATTGGAAGTGCGAGGAAGATAGCCCAGCAGATATTCCTCTTTCTCGTTGTTATCTACCACCTTTGAGTAAACCACAGCGACTGCATTCTTGTCGTATGGGTTCTCTTGGTCTCTTTGTAATTCAAGCAGAGTGCCGACCTTCAACTCTTCCCAAACTTCATTGGCATCATAATATTGGCGACCTGCGAGATGACATTCCTTGAAAAATATCTTTTTTCTCTTCATAACTTTACTATTTTGATTTCTGTGTGCAAAGTTAGCTTGCACTTGTGCCAATTCGTGGGACAGCAAGTCTTTTTTTATGTGTTTAGAGGAAATATTTTAAAGTATATGTTGCAAAATACAAAATAATCCTTTTCCTCGAACAGCAGGCGATAAATATAATACTATACTATTTCGGCACATTTGTCGGGCAAGCCTTTGGTGGGATAGAAGCCACAACTTCCTTGAATTTCTCCTTCGTAATCTATCACCCAATATTCTGCATTTGCATTTAAGCATTATCCATCTTCTTGATTGGACGGATGATAAAATCATCTTTTGTCGCCATATTGTTATCGGTTTGTTTCCTATTCCTACAAAGATTCTCTTTGTTTTCAGGCAATGAGTCTGTAGCCATTCCATTTACCATGGTCTGCATTACTATATTCAGGCTGAAAGAATATTTGGCATCCACCCTTATGCCGTTTTAGAGTTGAAGCAATTAACAAGCAAGGAAGCTGCGGTAAAGGCAACTCCTACTCCTACCACACCCGTCCATCCATAATGTTGCCAGAATAGACCTGAAACAAATGTACCAGCAGAACCTCCTAAGAAGTAAATGGTCATATAAACGGTATTGACCCGGTTGATGGCGGATGCGTCAAGAGCGACCACACTGGTCTGATTTGACAGATGGATGCTTTGCATTCCGGCATCAATCAAGAGGATGGCGATTATCATCCACAAGTAACTGTCATTTCCCCAAAATGCCAACAACCATGCAAACAGGATGACGCATCCTCCGACAATAGAGAAGAATCTTGCGCCATACTTTTGGATATATCCGCTGATGAAAACCACCGTGGATGCACCTGCCAATCCGCACAAACCGAGTGCTCCGATAATATCGTCGCTTGCAAAGAAAGGCTCTTGCTTCATTCGGAAAGCAAGGCAACTCCACAAGGCAAAGAACGAGCCATAAGCCAATGCCGCCCTCAACGACGCGATACGCAAGTACGGGTATTTGGAAAGTAGGCGCAACAAGGATTTCCACAGCCCTGCATAACTTTCTCGTGAACGGGCAGGCAACACGGGCAGCATTTTGTGAATCATCAGAAAACACCCAAGCATAAACACGCAAGCCACAAAATAGACAGAACGCCATCCCCATATATCGGCGAGAAAACCACTGAATACCCGTGACCCAAGAATGCCTATGAGCAAACAGGACTGTATAATCCCCACGTTGCGCACCTTGTGGTCCGGAGCTGAATTATACGACACCAACGGAATGAAGAACTGCGGCATGACCGAAGATGCCCCGGCAAGCAAGGATGCGCCCCACACCCAGTAGATGTTCGGGGCGAGTGCTATGGCAAGCAAGGCGCACGAAGAAACGATGTAATTGGTCAATATCAGTCTCTTTCGTGAAACCAGGTCGCCAAGCGGAATGACCAATACAAGCCCTGCCACATAGCCTATCTGGGTCAATGTCGCCACCATGCTGGCAGAAAAATCGCTTACCGCGAAATCCTTAGCCATGCTGCCCAACAGAGGCTGGTTATAATAGCAGTTGGCAACGGAAAGCCCGGTAGCGACTGCCATCAGCGCCAGCAGAGGCGCCGAAATGCCTTGGTTCTCCCTCAATTCATACTTCATCTTCTGCCTCCTTTCAATATGACACGATTTTCAATCCAATCAGGGAAGCAATAAGCGTGAACAGAAAGAAAAGACGGATGGGAGAGGCCGGCTCCTTGAAGACGAATATCCCTATCAAGACCGTGCCGACCGCCCCGATACCCGTCCAAATGGCGTATGCCGTTCCCAAAGGTAAAGTCTGAACCGCCTTGGCAAGCAGGGTCATGCTCAATACTGTGGAAGCCAAGAAGCCGCTACCCCACAGATAAAAAACAAGTCCTGACGCAGCTCTCGCTTTACCCAAGCAGAATGTAAGGCTCACCTCAAACAATCCTGCCAATAATAAGATTATCCAATTCATACACTATGATTTATTAAATTCAGGTGCAAAAGTAAGTAAATAATCTCTAATTGCTTTTTTCATTTGGTAAAAACTGATTTTACATTTGGCAAAAAAACAGCCGTTCATTTCCGTTTTTATGTGCAATTTTATAATTTTGCACACAAAATACAACAATGAGTTATGGATATAAAGGAAATCATCAATCAAAGATATGTTATGCCGGATGCGTCTTTGGATAGATTGCGGCAATGCCTGAGTGAGGTTTCGTACCCCAAAGGATTCCGCGTGTTGGAAAACGGCAAGATAGAAAAGGATATCTTTTTTATCAAGAACGGCATTGTCCGCGCTTACACTTCGGTGGACGGGAAAGAAATCACCTTTTGGGTTGGCAAGGAAGGAGCGACCCTTGTTTCTATGAAAGGATACGTGAACGATGAGCCGGGATATGAGACGATGGAGCTGATGGAAGATTCAGTCTTATACGTATTGAAGAAGAAAAAGCTGAAAGAATTGTTTACGGAAGACTTGCATATTGCCAATTGGGGACGGCGTTATGCGGAGATGGAATTGCTTGCCACCGAGGAACGGCTGATTTCCATGTTGTCCGCCATTGCTTCGGAACGGTACAAAGAGTTGTTAGAGAAAGAACCCGATTTGTTGCAACGGTTGCCGTTGGGAAACATTGCTACCTATTTAGGTATAACACAGGCAAGTCTGAGCCGGATCAGGGCACAAATAAAGTGACGTAATTCAGCGGATATTCCATAGTTTTTTATATTACTCAAAGCTCAAAGCCATGAGCAAAATTACAAATGTTCCCTCAGAAATGCGAAACTTGAATTAAAAATACAAGATTGGGATAAAGAAAGAACAAACTTTCCTTTTGAAAAGGAAATAATTACCTATTTCTTTCCTTTTTAGAAGGAAAGTTTGTATCTTTGCAACCGAGTGTAGGTATCTACATATTAACAATAAAATAATCAGCAATAAAGAAGGAACACAAATGGAACTATGCAGCACATTTCAGTCAATCATTTCCTTGCACCAAGAGGAATTATCTTTTGCCTTGCAAGAGAGAAGCACCCAACTCCCGTTGGATGGAAACCGCATCGTGACTGTTACTGGCATTCGCCGTTGCGGAAAGTCATCATTATTGGGACTTACGATTAATCGCCTGCTACAACAAGGAATTCCAAAAGAGCACATCCTCTATGTAGGCTTCGACGATGAACGTTTTCTTTCCATGTCGCCCGAAAACTTCGATGAATTGCTGCAAGCTTATCGTGAAATGTATCCTGACACATCGCTTAAGGATGTTTATATGTTTTTTGATGAGATACAACTCATAGAGGGCTGGGAACTCTTTGTTCTCCGGGTGTATAAGAATTATTGCAAGCATATCTATGTAACAGGTAGCACAGCCAAGATGCTTTCAGAAGAAATGGCTTCCGCTTTGCGAGGATGGCCTGACGAATATCGCGAGTATCCTTTGAGTTTCAAGGAATATTTGGCGTTCAAAGGCACCAAGGCAAATCCATTTAGCGAAGCTGGAAAGGCAAAGATGGCGGTCTCCTTCCGCGGATATTGCGAGGAGGGCGGTTTTCCAGAGGTTGTTCTCGAAAAAAGCAAGATGGAAAAAGTCAAAATCCTGCAGTCTTACTTCAACACCATGCTCTTCAGGGATATGGTGGAGCATTATCATATCGGAGCTTCTCCTTCGGTGGTGCGTTATTTCTTAAAGCGTGTGATGAACAATCTCACGAAGCCGACTAGCGTGAACAATATTTATAACGACTTGAAGTCGCAAGGCTTAAAGGTCTCCAAGGATTCCCTCTATCTGTGGCTCGACTATGCTTGCAACATTTTCATGTTTCGCAAGGTGGAAAAATACGATAAGTCGATGGTAAAACAGCGTTCTGCTCCCGCCAAGTATTATGTGGCTGACATTGCCCTGCACAATGCCGTATTATTGCCTGAGAGCGAAGATGCAGGCAAGGCTTTGGAGAATATCGTTTATCTCAACTTGGAGAGAACGCTTGGAGAAGAGGGCAGGGTATTCTACTTCTATGAATCGAAGGAATGCGACTTCGTTGTGAAAAAGGGCGAGCGTGTAGCTGAGCTGATACAAGTCTGCTGGACATTGAATGATGATAACGTAGAACGAGAGATAGGAGGCTTGATAGCTGCCTCCTCCGTTACAGGCTGCAAACAGGGAAAAATCATCACTTTCTCCCAACGGGAGACCTTCGAACGAGACGGGATAAGGATTGAGGTTATGCCGATATGGGAGATGGAATAGGAAAAGGGAAGTCGTTCTTTTCATCATTTTTTCTTGTTTTTATGATTCTACTTTGTTCATAATACAACATCCCCCTGGAATCGGGTACGCCTATTTTTAAAATAATGTTGCAAAAGTACAAAAATAATAGGAGAGAAAGGAAAATCTTTCCTTTTAAAAAAGAAATAATTGCTGTTTTCTTTCCCTTTTAAAAGGAAATTTTGTATCTTTGCAACCGAAAGTCCCTTGAAAAAGTGGCAGAAAAGAGCAAAAAGTCCCTTGAAAAACGTGCATGAATTCAAGAAAAGTCCCTTGGAAAACGTGCACAGCATTAAGAGTAATACATCATAAATCATTAGAAAACAGATGTTTAAACGAAAAATCGAGAAATATCTCAAAGAATGGAAGAGTGATGAGCACAAACACTCATTCTTCCCCTCTACATGGCTTTTTTGCTGGAAAACAAATAATCTTTGTTAAAATATCGGAATCCTAAGAATAATCCCGACAGAAATGATTAAATTTGCAAATAAAAACAGAATACTGTAGATAAATGCAGAGGATAACGCATAAGAGAATCAGAATTTCCTGGCTGTTGTTATTGGTTTATATACCGATGCTGTTGGTCGTTACGTTTCACCATCATGGGGAAGCGCAGGGAAGTCAGGCTGGTTTCTATTGTGCAGATTGCGCCCATCATATTCATCACGACGGGCATCTGATAGTTCTGCAGAATACCATGCACGACTGTGTGCTCTGCCAATTGCAAAGCACTCCTTATCTGGCTCCATCCCTCGTGGTTTGGGTTGCCATCGCCGTGCTCCATCTCTTCCCTCGCCGTGCCTTCTGCTCTCCTTGCTTGTGCAGGGCGAAGGGGGTAAAATCTACCCGTGCTCCACCTTATTATCTTTTTCGCTAATTGTTTTTCTTCTAAAGGATTGATTGTATCTAAACGATGAATCTCAGCAGGATTGTTTCTATACGATTTATCCCAGTTGAATAGTCTCTATATGATTAGTTGCAGGCGAATAGGCTCTGCGCGATGAATCCCAGATGATTTATCTCTAATCGATAGGAAAAAGAATAAAATAAGGTAATAAAAATAAATAATGAGAACAATATTGAATTCAATATTGCTGATGAGTCTGTGCTCATCGGCAACAGCCCCTGCTATGGCTATAAACAGAGCAAATCATGATAAGAAGGACGCAAACATTCATGAAGAAGAGGCAAACGATTCTACCAGACACCAGCCGCTGACGGAATCGAGCGTGAAACTGAACGAAGTGGTGGTAACAGGCTTGACGGGCAGCCAGAAGTTGAAACAATCGCCGGCACCTATCTCCTTTGTTTCTGCCTGCCAGCTCGAAATGCGACCTTCTACCAACATCATCGACGCCATCGCCCACCAGCCAGGCGTTTCGCAGATTACCACGGGAAGCGGAATTTCAAAGCCTGTGATCCGTGGCCTGGGCTATAACCGCGTGGTCGTGGTGAACGATGGAATCAGACAGGAAGGACAGCAATGGGGCGATGAACACGGAATAGAAATCGACCCCGCTTCGGTTCATTCCGTAGAGATTCTGAAAGGTCCGGCAAGCCTCATGTATGGCTCGGATGCGATGGCTGGCGTACTCATCTTCCATTCTGCTCCAACGCTTGCCAAAGGCGACATGAGAGCGAATTTCTCAACAGGTTACCAAACCAACAACGGACTTTTTGATTATTCGCTCAACTTTGCCGGCAACCAGGGCGGATTTGTATGGAACACCCGCTACAGCGGAAAGATGGCGCATGCCTACAAGAATAAATACGATGGTTATGTATTCGGTTCATCACTCAGAGAGCAGGCATTCTCGCAGCTCCTCGGCTGGAACTACCGCCAGGGGCATTCGCATCTCACACTCGATTATTATCATCTCACTCCGGGCATCGTAGAGGGAGAAAGAGATGAGAAAACTGGCAAACTGGAAATTCCGGAAGGCTACGATGCCAAGAGCTATGGCAAGTCGATGCCTTATCAGCAGATTCATCATTACAAGGCGGTGCTCGATAATTCCTGGTTCCTGGGCGACGGCAATCTGAAGTTCCTCCTGGGTTATCAGCAGAACCGCCGTCAGGAGTTTGAGGAGGAAGAGAATCCGAAGGAATGCGGACTCGATTTCATGCTCCATACCATGAATTACGACCTGCATTATCTCTCGCCGGAAATGAATGGATGGAAATTCTCTACGGGCATCAACGGCATGTGGCAGCAGTCGATTAATAAAGGTTCTGAATTTCTGATTCCAGCCTATCATCTCTTCGATTATGGTGTATTTGCCACGGTGAGCAAGGAGATAGGCAAAGTGAACCTGAGCGGCGGCATCAGATACGATCATCGCCATCTGCACAGCGAGGCTTTGAGAGAAGAAGATGATGATACAGATTCGCATCGTTCAGATTGGAATGGTTCTGAATTGAATGATTCTTTCCGTTTCCAAGCCTTTAAGCGAAGCTTTGTGGGAGTGACCGGAAGCATCGGCTTGGCTTACGAAATCCTGCCTGATTTCAATATCAAGCTGAACTTAGCAAGAGGATTCCGTGCTCCAAATATCAGCGAATTGTCTTCGAATGGCGTGCACGAGGGAACCCAGCGATATGAGTTGGGAAACACCCGTCTGAAGCCAGAGAACAGCTGGCAATTCGACCTTGGTTTGGATTATTCTTCGCCTATCATCTCGGCTTCTCTTTCTCTGTTTGCCAATCGCATCAACCATTACATCTACAGCGAGAAGTTGGCAGATGAGAATAATCAGCCAGTCCTCATCGACGACACACCTGCCTATCAGTTTACTTCGGGCGATGCCCGCATCTTAGGTGGTGAGGCAAGCATCGACATCCACCCTGTGGAGCATCTGCATATCGGCAACACCTTCTCGTATGTCAACTCCGTACAGTTGCATCAGCCATCCGAATCGAAGTATCTGCCTTTCACCCCAGCCCCTCGCTGGGTTTCGGATGTAAGGTATGAGTTTGTCTGCGACGGCAAGACTTTCGACCATCTCTTCGTCAAGCTACAGATGGATTGCAATCTCCGCCAGAACCATTATTTCGCAGCCAACGATACGGAGACCGCTACGCCATCGTACACCTTATTAAATATGTATGCCGGTACCGACGTGAAGCTCCATGGCAAGCGCCTTTTCTCGCTCTATCTTTCGGGCGAGAACCTTACCAACCGTGCTTACCAGAACCACCTGAGCCGTCTGAAGTATCTTGACGTAAACCAGGTTACAGGCAGAAGAGGCGTTTACAATATGGGCCGCAACTTCAGCATAAAAGTAGTGGTTCCGATAGAGTTGTAATTCCCCTTTTAGAATAAGCAATTCCTCATCAGGAATCAGAATTTTGAATAAACATGTGCCGATAAGGATGCCAAAAGCTGTCGGAAAAGCAACTTTTGGCGCCACTATCGGCATTTTTTCGTCTAATTATTAGACAATCAGGACCGACTTTCTATGATATTTCGTAACTTTGCACCATGATTAAGAAACAAGGAACGATATTGATTGTTGATGACAACCGCAACATTCTTACTACGGTGAGGATGCTGCTGGAACCCATATTCGATGGCATCATCACCATCGCCAACCCTAACTCCATCCCAGCTAAACTGAGAGAGGAGCATCCCGACGTGGTGCTGCTCGACATGAACTTCTCCAGCGGAATCAATTCGGGAAACGAGGGACTGTACTGGCTCAGGGAAATCAAGAGTCTCAACCCGAAAACCGAAGTGGTGCTCTTTACCGCCTATGCCGACATCCAACTTGCCGTAACAGGCATCAAGGAAGGTGCCGCCGACTTCATCGTGAAGCCTTTTGAAAATGAGAAATTGGTTCGTACGCTGATAGAGGCAAGGGATAAGAACAAGCCTACAGATAAAACTATCAGCAGAAAAGGAGGAAATGATTCGACTGGCATGATGTATTGGGGAGATAGCGAAGTTATGAACAATTTGAGAAGTATTGTGGAAAAAGTTGCCGCAACTGATGCAAACATCCTCATTACGGGTGAAAACGGAACAGGTAAAGAGGTGTTAGCCAACGAAATACATCGTATGTCCACAAGAAGTGCGAAAAAGATGCTGCCTGTGGATATGGGAGCTATCACGGAAACCCTTTTCGAGAGCGAACTCTTCGGTCATGTGAAGGGTGCTTTTACTGATGCCAAGGTGGATAAACCGGGCAAGTTTGAGCTTGCCGACGGCAGTACCATCTTCCTGGATGAGATAGGAAACCTATCCTACAGTCTTCAGGCAAAACTCCTTACCGCCCTGCAACGCAGAAGCATCGTAAGAGTGGGGGGAAGCACGCAGATTCCCATCAACGTACGACTGGTTTGCGCCACCAACCGCAACCTGCAGCAGATGGTAAACGATGGCGAATTCAGAGAGGACCTGCTCTATCGTATCAACACCATCCATCTGGAATTGCCTGCCCTGAGACAGAGAAAATCAGACATCGTTCCATTGGCAGAAAGATTCCTCCATCAATATGGCGATTTATATAATAAGTTGAATCTCCGTTTTTCGGAAGAAGCTGAGAAAAAACTTACCAGTTTGCCATGGTACGGTAACATCCGTGAACTGCAGCACGCCATCGAGAAAGCCGTGATTCTATCTGATGGCGGAATGATTTCTGCCGAAGATATTGACGGCGGAAACCAGCAGAGAAGAGAGAAACCCCTGGAAGAGGTTCAGACGCTCGACGAGATGGAGAGCCGAATGATAGAGAAAACCATCAGGGAATGTGAGGGAAATCTGTCGGTGGTAGCCGCAAGGTTAGGTATTTCTCGCCAAACGCTTTATAATAAGATTAAGCGATATGGATTATAAACTAATTATAATTATCGTGCTTTTGCTCGTGGCTGTAGTGGGTTACATTCGCCTCTACCGCCACTATCGCCGCAACATCAAGAAGGTAACCTTCCTTTTTGATGCGATAGATAATGGGGATTTCTCCTTCAACTTTCCTACGGAGAAGGGGTTTAAGGAAGATAAGATTCTGCACAAATCACTCAACCGCATCAAGCTCTTCCTGCAACATACGAGAGAGGAGCAGATGGATCGGGAGAAATATTACGAGCAAATTCTGAATGCAGTAGATACGGGCATCCTGGTGGTGGATAGTCACGACAACATCCTGCAGCACAACCAGGCTGCCCTCCGGTTGCTCGATACGGATGTGCTTACCCACATGAACCAGGTAAAAGGAAAACTGAAGGATGAACACCTGGCAAAGCATGAGACGCAAGCCATGCTGAAAGACAAGCACGTGCGCATCATCGCCCTGAGCGACGTGAGCTACGAGCTGAGCAACCAGGAGGTGGATTCATGGATCAAACTGATTCGTGTGCTGACCCATGAAATCATGAATACCATCACGCCGGTTACTTCGCTGAGCGAGACTCTGCTTACCCGAGTTACAGAGGATAAAGACTTGAAGCAAGGCTTGGAAACCATCCACAAAACTGGAACCGAGCTGTTGGCTTTCGTCAATAACTATCGCCGCTTCACTCATGTGCCCCAGCCTCAGCCTGCTCTCTTCTATGTGGAACCATTCCTGGAAAGAATGGCGATGCTCTGTAACCACGATGTAGAGATAGAAGTTTCTCCCAAGGATTTGCTGGTTTACGCCGATGAGAGCCTCCTCTCTCACGTAGTAACAAATCTTCTGAAGAATGCCGTAGAAGCTTTCAAGGAAAAGGAAAGAGAAGACAAGCTGGAATGCCGCTCCGCAGATTTGCAATCCGTGGCAAGCAAGAAGGCATTTATCCGTCTCCATGCCTACGCCAATGCCCAGGAATCCATCATCATCGATGTGAGCAACAACGCCGGTCTCATCCCCGAAGATGTAGCCTCCCACATTTTCATCCCGTTCTTCACCACGAAGCCGGAAGGAAGCGGAATCGGGCTCTCCCTTTCCCGCCAAATCATGCGAGTAAGCGGCGGCAGCCTCTCGCTCCATCAGGACAAGGCACAGGGAATCACCACCTTCCGCATCATCATCCCATAAAAAAGTATAATTTGGGGGAGGAAAGTTTGGCACTTTCGCTTTTTTACCATATCTTTGCCATAATAAAAGATTAAGCTTATGTCAACAGACGATAAGACCATATTAAAGATAGTCATATAATTACTTACAGAAGATTATGGCATTCGAAAGGGAAATCAAGGAATACGAGGATTTGAGAGAAAAATATCAAACCCTTATCATCAATAAAATGGATAGAGAAGAGTACATCAAATATAATGAAGTACTCTTCTCTACCCATTCGTGCGCCATTGAAGGCAACTCATTCTCCGTAGATGATACCCGGGAACTGAAGGAGAAAGGATTAGGGATGATTCCTGCCGGAAAGACTCTTTTCGAGGCTTTCGAAATGCTTGACCACTTCGAAGCCTTTGAGTACATGATGCAAAACTCGCAGCATCCACTCGACGAGAATTTTCTGAAAGAAATCAACAGGCGGGTTACCAGCCACACGCTTTCCTACCGTTCTCCAGAAGCCATTCCGGGCGAATACACCACCACGGACATGGCTGCAGGCGATACGGTATTTGGCGACCACGAAGAACTCATCGCCAGAGTTCCCAAGCTGTTGGAATCTACCGAAAAAGCCATCATTTCGGCTGCCGTTCATCCCATGATTCTTGCCGCCCGTTTTCATGGCTTCTACGAATATCTTCATCCCTTCCGTGATGGGAATGGAAGAACAGGACGACTCATCAGCAACTACATTCTCTTAAGATTGAATCATCCTCTCCTCATCATCCCATCCGAAGCTCGCCAGGAATACATTTCTGCCCTCCGCATGATTCGTACGGAAGCAACCGACGAGCACCTCATCCGCTTCTTCTTCAAGATGGCAATACAGAGAATGGAAGAAGAGCTGAAGCAGAAAGAGGCTAACACCAAGCGATTTATGACATTCCTCTTCTGATGAAGCATAGCGTCATACGCTCAGAAGTGACAGAAACACTAAAGCTGATTGCCCTCCTCCACAATCTGTCCATCAAACAGGCGGATGGTGCGATGGGCTATCTTGGCATCATGCTCATTATGCGTTACCATGACGATGGTGGTGCCCTCGTGGTTCAGCTCGGTAAGCAGATGCATCACCTCGGCACCATTCTTGGAATCGAGGTTACCCGTAGGCTCATCGGCAAGGATGAGCTTCGGACCAAAGACCACGGCACGGGCAATGGCTACTCGCTGTTGCTGACCACCTGATAGCTGGTGAGGGAAATGCTTGGCACGATGGCTGATGGCCATTCGCTTCATAATCGCCTGCACCTTTGCCTTGCGCTCCGCCTTCGGAATGTTGAGGTAAGTAAGAGGAAGTTCGATGTTCTCCTCTACATTCAATTCATCTATCAGGTTGAAGCTCTGGAACACAAATCCGATTTCTCCCTTTCTCACATCCGTGCGCTCTTTTTCCTTCAGGTTTGCCACCTCGTGATTACCCAGAAAATATTTTCCCGAAGTTGGGTTGTCGAGCAAACCGAGGATGTTGAGCAAGGTGGATTTGCCACAACCGGATGGTCCCATAATGGCGACAAACTCGCCGTCTTCTACTGTGAAAGATACATTATTTAAAGCAATCGTCTCCACATCTTCTGTGCGGAAAGACTTGCAAAGATTCTCTATTTTAAGCATTTTCTTATCTTTTTACTTTTTTACCTTTTTACTTTTAATATTATTCATCCTTGAGATATTTCACCGGATTACTATTCGCCACCTTGTAGCAGTTGATGACGACGGAAAGCCCGATGATGACGAGCAAGATGATGGTAACGCCGATAAACAACAAAGGCGTCATCGTAATCTTCTCGCTGAACGACATGAGCCATTGTCTGGCTATCAGCCAAGCCCCCAAGTCGCCCACGATGATGCAAGGCAAGGCAATCTTCATAATGTCCTTTAGGAAGATGCGAAGAATGTCCTTCACCTTCGCTCCGTTCACCTTCCTGATTGCAATCTCCTTGCGGCGGCGGTTCACCTCATCACTCGTATAGCCCACCAATCCGAAGAGGGCGATGATCATCGTTACGATGCCGGCAACCAGGATTCCGTTGCGGAAATTAAGCTGTGAGGCATACTGGTTAGCCAATTCAGAGGCATAACTCTTCACGATGACCTTATTGTTAGGATACATCGACTGCACCTTCTGCTGCAACTCCGCCAACGATTCGTCCTGCATATCCTTATACTTTACAAGCATGTAATAAGCCGTCTTGGCTGCATAGAAATACAGTACAGGAAACTCCTTCATATCGTCGCCATCGGCCGACATGTCACCCCAGCGGATATTCTTGCACACGCCACAAACCGTCAGCTTGAGTGGATTTACACCGTCATCATGTCCCGAACAAGTAATCTGCTTGCCTACAACGCCATCCTTCCAATGCCAGATATTGATGAGTTTTTCAGCACCCCGTTCGTCAATAATCACCTGACGGCAACTGTCATTGCACTCCGTAAAGAACGAGCCCTGTACTATCGGGATGTTCATCATCTTGAAGAAATTGTCGTCCACACCTTCCATATCTATGATGTTGAAGGTATTAGTATCATCACCAGGCTTTTGTACCATGTTTCCGCTTCTGCCGTATCCATAGAGCGGAATATGATAAGTGGAACAGCACTCCTTGACATTCGGCATTCGCTTGATTTCGGCAAGACACTGGTTGCGCTGGTCGCGATTGATGCCATCTACCGAGACGATGGCAACATTATCATAATCGTAACCAGGATTGGTGCCAAGCATCAGCTGATACTGACTGTTGATGATGTAGAGCTGACTGAACAGCAGTCCAGAGATAGCAAACTGTATGCCCAGCAACGTCAGTTTCCAGCGGTTGCGATTCTCGTTATAACCACGGAAGGCACTTGCCACCGGAATCTTGTTGTATAGCCAGCCCGGAACCAGACCGCCTACCAGCAACACCAGCAGGCAGATCATCACCAATATCCAACTGCCCCTGTTCTGAATCAGCGCACTAACCGGAGCAGAAAGGAAATTCTCGATAGTTCCCTTGCAAAGGAATACGAGTATGGCAGCCAAAATCACCGCCAAGCCTACATGCACCAATGCCTCAGAGAAGATGATGGCATGAATATTCTTGGGTTCGGCTCCATAGCACTTGCGAACTGCCATCTCACGCGAGCGGCTTACCAGATTGCCCACTATGATAAGCAGATAGTTCATTACCGACGTGAAGAGCAGCACGAAGGCCACGATGCTCAATATCCAGCTCATCATCTTGATATATGGGTCATGGGTATAGACATCGCTCAACACCGTGAAATCAAAGGTAAGGTCTGTTCCCATCTTCTTCAGTTCCTTCAATGGGAAATGGTCTTGGCGCATCTTGTCGACGTAAGGCTTGAGTTCGTCGACACGATGTCCCCTTGCCAACCGAATGTAGGAAATATAGCTATCATTTCCTATCCAATTGTTTCTGCCATCGTAAGAATATACGTATGGAACACTGGACATAGACAGAATCATCTGCGTGCCATGCAAGGACGCCCCCCAAGGAAAAGCCTCGAAAACGCCATTAATGGTAAAAGTAGTACCAGGATAATCGGGAAGCGTGAAATGCTTGCCCACCACATTGCCGCCTATAGTGGCTGCCGTCTTCGAGTCGATGATGCAAGACAAGGGCTGTGATAATATCTGGCGAGCCTTGCCTACCAACATCTTCTGCGGAAAGACATCGAAGAAACAACTGTCTGCCATCAAGATATTGGCAGACACAACGTGCTGGTCGTCCAACTTGCATTGGGCGTCGTTATAGAACCAGTGGGTACTAGTGGCCATTTCCACCATCGGTGCGTATTGCTTCACACCTTGGGCGATGGCTCCTGAAGTCTGGTTGAACGTCATGGTCTTACCCTGATTGCTGCTCACTTCAAATATCTGATACGTCCTCTCCCATCCAGGGAAATACGTATCGTAAGTCTGCTCGAAATAAATCTCGGCAATAATTACCGAACTGATTGCCAGTCCGAGCGCCAGACACAAGATCTTCACGAAATTGTGCTGGCCTCTTCGGGGCAGATTCTTGAATGCGTTAATAATATGATTCATATCAAATATCCTGTTTCAAGGGCGTTAGCCCAATTTATCACTAATCACTACTAATTAAAAACTAATACATCATTATCCTTATAGGCCTCATAGCCGCTAACGACAACCTGCTCGCCTGGCTCCAAGCCCTCAATCACCTCATAATACTGAGGATTCTGGCGACCGATGGTTATCTTGCGGCGATAAGCCTTCTTGCCACTCTTGTCTAATACAAAGATCCATTGACCGCCCGTTACACTATAGAACGTGCCTTTAGGGATAATTATTGCCCGCTTCGACTGACCGAGCTGCAAATCTACATAATAAGTCTGACCGGTTCGGATGTTGCCAGGACGAACGCCCTTGAAGATGAAGTCGATGCGGAACCTGCCATCTCTTACCTCGGGATAAACCTTGCGAACCTGCAGGAGATAATGCTTGCCGTTCTGGTCGAAGGTAGCAGTAAGTCCCGGTTTTACCCGGTCGATGTAATGCTCATCCACCTGCGCCTGCACCTTGAAATCGCTGAGGTCGTTGATGACTCCAATCTTCTGTCCGGCAGAAATGCTCTGTCCCAACTCCACATCGAGCAAACCGATTTCGCCCGAAATGGTGCTGCGGATGTTCAGTTTCTCCTTGCGCTGGCGAACCAGCTGCACATTCTTCTGCATGGCTTCCAGATTATCGCCCATCTGATCCATCTGCGAACGGCGGAGCTGTGCATCCTTCTTCAATCGCTTGCTGATGAGTGCATGCTTCTTGACGGCAAGGTTGTAATCTTCCTTTGCCTTGAGATACTCCTCGCGCGAATTGAGTTCTTCCTTGTGCAACGCCTCCTGATGCTGATAGGAACGGCGCTTGGTAATGACATCCTGCGAAAGCGACAGTTCCTCGTTGCTATTGTTCAGACGGTCCTGCTCCATCGAAATCTGGGTGTTGCGAAGCATGTCCTGCTTTTCGGCAAGTTCACTTTCGGCATTCAGAATTTCCAGGTCGAGATTCGAATTGCTCAGTTTCACGATCACATCGCCCTTGTTCACGTGGGCACCTTCATCCACCACTTTCTCCAGAACAATACCGCCTTCCTCGGAACTGATCTGCACCACGGAGATAGGAACCACCTGTCCATCCACCGAAACATAATCGTTGAACTGCGCCTTCTCCACAGTTCCGATGCTCAATCCCTTCCTGTCCACCTTCAGGGTGGAAGAGAAATTGCTCAATCCCAACCAAATGAGGACTGCGATCAAAACCGCTCCTCCGCCAATCCATGCCCAATACTTGCGAGGCACGAGATATTTTTTCTTTTCTATCTTTATATCCATAATTTAAGTGAAGAGTGAAGAACGAAAAGTGAAGAATTCACTTGCATTCTCCAGGTTTATTTAATTAAATTTTCTCCCTGGTAATAAGCAACCAATCTCTGTTTGATAATGAGCAGCATCTGCATCTGGAGTTCTTTGATTCTGCTTTCCAGAAGCGTTTGGGCTGCGGTATGAAGATCGAAGGTGGAAAGCATTCCTTCTTCAAACTTCCGGCTCGACATGTGATAGGCGAGCGAATCAGAGACCACCTTCTTCTGCATCTGATGCAACTCCTTGGCGTAACCTTCTGCATCCATTACCGCCTGAGCTATCTGGTCGTGAAGCTTGCGACGGGTTTCCTCCAGGTTCACCTGTGCCAGTTGCAAGTCGTTGCGTGCCTTCTTCACGCTGTGCCAGCGGTCGCTATTATAAATAGGTATGGAAAGGGTCAACGCGAGGTATTCGCCCTGGTTGTTGTGAAACTGCGAGGCAAACCCATCGTATTGCCCTTTCTGAGAGAGATTCTTATAATAGTTGGTAGAAATGCCGCCACCGAGAGAGAGTGATGGCAGCAATCTGCCTTTTGCTATCTTGTAATCATACCGTGCCCGCTCCACTTCGTATTCTGCCGACTTCAAATCGGGAGAGATATTCTGGAAACCCAGGTAAATGGTTTCGTAGTTTACTCCAGATTTAGAAACCTCTTTATTATCAGACGTTAACTTCAAATTCTGTTCCTCATCAATCAGAATTTTCAGCTCTTCATCCACCGGAAAATTCATCGTGGATTTCAAGGCGAGCAGACTCTGTTTTGCCACATTCTCCTGATGCGTAAGATTGTATTCATCTTCCGCCACCTGCGATTCCATCTGCACCACATCCGGGCGACCTTTCTCGCCCAGTTCATACAGGCGCTTCATCTTAACTAACATCCGCTTACTTTCGTTCAGTTTCTCGCTTGCTATCCGAATGCTTGCCTCAGCATAGGCAGCATCCACATATTTCTGCATCACGTCGATGGCTCTATCGTCCTGAATCTTCTGCATCGCCGTGGCTGAATAATCCCGGCTCAACTTAGCCTGCTTCAAGGCGTTGATGGTGGCGAAACCATCGAAGACATTCAGTTCGGCATAAAGCTGATAGTAGTTGTTGAATGTCGTTACATTATTATAAGTATTGGTTTCCGGGTCGATGTTTCGTCCCCAGGCATACTGTCCCTGCACGCCGCCCGAAACGGTAGGCAGGAATCCTGCCACAGCATGCCGGTAATCCTGCTTGCGCTGGCGGGCGTTTACCACCTCCCGCTTCACCTCCGTAGCGTGCTCCACGGCGTAAGCCATACAGGAGTCAAGGCTCCAACTCTGTGCCGAGACGCCAGCCGTCCAGACCAGCCATCCTATCAATATTCCTATTCTTTTCATAATCTTCTTCATTTTGGCATGATTAGAACAAGAGCCGTGCCAAAACAGCATTTCTTCTGATAATCAAGCCATTAAATAAAAACTCTCATTAAACAAACTGTCCAACAATTAGACACCACCGTCTAATTGTTGGACAGTAAACCGCAGCTCAAAGCTAATCATTCGAAACCAAAGATCAAAGCTGATCATTCATCGCATCCACCACTTGTCCATCAAACAGATTGATGATGCGACTGGCGTAGGTAGCATCGTGCTTGGAGTGCGTCACCATCACGATGGTGGTTCCCTCCTCGTTCAGCTCGCTGAGCAACTGCATCACCTCCATACCATTCTTGGAATCGAGGTTACCCGTAGGCTCATCGGCAAGGATGATGCTAGGTTTGCCCACCACGGCACGGGCGATGGCAACCCTCTGCTGCTGACCGCCCGAAAGCTGATGAGGATAATGCTTGGCACGATGGCTCAGCTTCACCTTGCGCAGGATGTCGAGCACTCGCTCCTTGCGTTCCGCCTTGCCAATGCCTAGATATTTGAGCTGCAGGTCGATGTTCTCCTCTACCGTCAACTCATCTATCAGATTGAAATTCTGAAAGACGAAACCGATGCGACCCTTGCGATAAGCCGTGCGCTCACGCTCCTTGAGATGTCCTACCTCCTCATCGCCCAGCCAATACTTACCCTCGGTAGGTGTATCGAGCAAGCCGAGGATGTTGAGCAAGGTAGACTTGCCACATCCCGAAGGTCCCATGATGGCTACAAACTCGCCATCCTTTACATTGATGTTCACGCCGTTCAGGGCGATGGTCTCTATCTCTTCTGTACGAAATATTCTCGTTAAATTCTCTGTACGTATCATCTTGATTTAATGTTTAATGTGTAGTGTTTAATGTTTACTTAGCTCATCATGCTATTCCATCTTGATGCAGTCTATCGGATTCTCCAGAGCGGTGCGCAGGGTATAGCTGAAGACCGATACCAAGGCTAGCAGCAAGGTGAAGATAGCTCCTGCTACCAATGTCCACCAAGGGAAATCGATGCGATATTTGAAACCTATCAAGTATTCTTGCATCAGCTTGACACACAATGGGATGGCGATAACCACAGCCACACACGATGTGATGAGGAATCGCTTGGAAAGTTGCCATGCCGCATCTGTCACCGAGGCTCCCATCACCTTGCGCAAGGCTATCTGTCGGCGCTGCTGGTTGCCGTAATATACCGACATGCCAAACAAGCCGAGGGCGGAAATCAAGATGGAGATGCCCATGAAGGTGATGATGAGCACCATCATGTTGTGCTTCTCCTTGAGCGCATCAGCCAAGGTGTCGTCCAGATACTCCGTATCCATGTCGGTAGGTACGCCCAACTGTTCCTTAGCCACTTGCTTGCAGGCACTCCGGATAGCAGCCAAGGCTTGGGCATGGTCACCACGAGTCTTCACCAAGATGGTCCAAAGCACATCATGATTGGAAGGAACACGTATCGCATTATGATTTCCAAATTTGTCAGATTTGAACTCATCAAGAGCGTCGCCACAGTGGAAATTTTTCACAACGCCACAAACCTCATATTCTGGCTTGCCTTCACGATTACCGAAATATGGTTTCTTGCTCGATACGCCAAAGGTTCGCTTAGCTTCCTCGCTAACCCAGATTTTGCCTGGCGTTGGGTCAGAATATCGCTCCAGCACCTTGAAGCCCATCATCTTCATCGCTATGGAATCCAATACGCTCAATCGCAAGAACGCTATATTTTCTCCCTTCTCATCATGCACTCCATTAGCAAAGCTGATGACAGGATTGTTGCCGATAGCCGTAGCCTCCTCCACCTCTGACAGAGACTTCAATCTCGCTATCAACGCTGCGTTTCTGACATCCACATTATCAAATCCGAAAGTGGTGGAGATGCAGAGAATGTCTTTCGTCTGATACCCCAAAGGTATGTTGGCGAGATGGCGCATCTGGAGCATCATCGTGATAGCCATCACCACCAGCGACATACTGATAACGCTCTGAGCTACGATGAATATCTTGCTAAACCACATCTTGCTGCGCAAGCGGATGGTGCCCTTCACTACATCTATCGGATTGAAGCGAGACACCACAATGGCAGGGAACAAGCCCGACAATAAGGAGATGACGAGATAAGCCACCAACAGGCATCCCCAAACGGCAGGCGAAGAGAAGAGAGAAATCTTCGTATCCAAGATGCTATTAAATAAAGGTGTAAACGCCCAAGCCAGCAAAATGCCCAGCAAGAAGCAAACTGCCGTGAAGAGTGCTGCCTCCTTGATATAGCGCAGCACCACGCCAAGCACCGACTCACCCAATAAGCGACGAGTGGCCATCTCCTTGGCTCGATTGCCTATCTGCGCCACCGTCAGGTTGATGTAATTGAAGATGGCTGAAAGCAAGAGGACGAGTGCCACAATCAAAAGGACATTGACCAAGGTCTTGCTGCCATGACGGACATGCGAGCATGTAATATCTGAAAAATACAACTTGTCCCAGCGCACCAAGCTAGAGCCCCACAAGAAACTGCCGGTTGTCTTCCCACGACTCCACCATTTCTTCCAATAGCCCATATATTTATTGAGCAATGTGGCATTCACCTTTTCTGGATCAGCATTATCTGCCAGTTTGGCGATGGTAACAACCTCACCAAACTGATCCATCGGATACAAATCTTTCTCCTTAAACTTCATGGAAACAAAGATGTCGGTGGGTTCCAGCAAGTCTTCCCTGCCAAAATCATCCACGATGCCCACTACCTTGAATTGCAGCGTGTCGCACTTTACGACCAGCCCGATAGGATTCGTATTGCCAAAAGCCCTCTTGGCAAAAGACTCGGAGATAAGGGCCTGGTGCTTATCCGTGAGCACACGATGAGCGGAGCATCCCCTGCACTTCATTCCCATCATATCCAAGAAGTTAGGATCTATAGCACGTGCCTGCACATGATAGTATTGGTCGTTGACCACAGCACCCTTGTCAGTATAATAATCGCTAAATCGGGTCCATTCCTTGATTTCTGGGATGGAAGGAAAGAACTCCTTAGCCGTACCCAAGGTCATGCCAAGGTAATCGCCCGAACCAGGCACATAGAGATTCTTGGCATCTGGCTGATGCGTGCCCACCCGATACTCCATGAAGGCATAGGATACCAAAATCATCACAAAAGCCAAGGCTATCGAGAGTCCGAAAGCCTCGATAGCGGTATAGAGCTTGTTGCGTGATAAGAACTTAAAATAACTTTTCATAACTGTTGTTTCATTATTTTTCTGATGCAAAAGTAATCATTCCTTTTGATTCTGCCAAGAATCAGGAGCCAGCGGCAAGCGGATTGTATGAAATTCATACACTCTTCTGTATGATAATCACACATCATCTTCCATTTTGTTGGCTAATTCAAGAAAAAAGTGTACTTTTGCAAACATGAAATACGGAACAATACTTGTTATCGACGACAATCCATCGATACTCACAGCCTTGAAGATATGCCTGGGCGGCACTTTTGAGAAGATTCTCACCTTGCCTCGCCCAGACACCGCCCCCACTCTGCTCCAACAAGAGCCAGTGGACATCATATTGCTCGACATGAATTTTTCCTTGGGCGTAAACAGCGGACAGGAAGGTTTGCTTTGGCTCCGCACCTTCCGCCGTCTCCATGCCAACATCCCCGTGGTGCTCATCACCGCCTACGCAGATATCCAGCTCGCCATCAAGGGATTGAAATCTGGCGCAGCCGACTTCATCACCAAGCCTTGGGATAACGATGAACTCATCAGAACCCTAAAGGATGCCATCGACCGCAGCCAAGAAGTAGAGACGCTGGAGAGCATCGAGAGCACTCATATTCACAAGGTTGTGGATCAATGCCACGGCAATATCTCACGCGCCGCCGAACTCCTCGGCATCACTCGCCAAACGCTTTATGCCAAGCTCAAGCGATAATTCTTTATCACAATCATTCATGATTATAAACATCTGATATGAACACCATTTTCCACATATATATAATAGGTATCATACTCCTCGTCATAGGAGGTATCATCTATCTCTTCTTGCGTCACCAGCGCAACCTGAAGAGCCGTGCCTTCTTGATGCAAGAGGCTATTCGCAATGGCGATTACTCCTTCCGCCTATCCACCAAGGGATTACTCTTTGGAGAACGAGCCTTGCAGCAAGCCCTCAACGACATGGAGAACGACATCGGCAGACTGGTGGCGCAGCATGAGGTGGAATCTTGGCAAAGGCTAACCCGTGTGCTCACCCATGAGATTATGAATGCCACCGCCCCCATCTCCAGCATCTGCCAAGCCTATCTTAGCAATCCCGACATCCAAGGTTCGTCCTATGAGGAAGGCATCCGAGCCATTCGAGATACCAGCAAATCGCTCACCAGTTTTGTGGACAGCTACCGCAAGCTCACCCAGCTACAAAATCCTGTCATCGAGAACATTCCACTCAAGGATTTCGTGGAAGGCATCAAGCCGCTCTATCCTCTGATAGAATGGCACATCCATATCCCCGAAGATGCCACCTGGTCCGCCGACAAGAACATGCTGCGCCAGGTATTTATCAATCTGACCAAGAATGCCATCGAGGCTCACGCCTCAGCCATCGACATTCGATGCTTCCACAAACATCCAGAGAACATCGAGAGTTCACAATTCTCAGGCATCTATTTCAGCAACAATGGTGACCCCATCCATGCCGATGTGGTAAAGGAGATGTTCATCCCCTTCTTCTCCACCAAACCATCAGGTTCGGGCATCGGCCTCTCCATCTCCCGCCAGATGCTGATGATGCAATCCATCAATCTCTCCCTTGCCGAGCACAATGTGGCAGGCTATCATGTAACATTCCGGATGGAATGAAATATATGATAAAGAAGAGCAAGCCGCTCATATCGCCAGCGATTTCTTGGCTAAAGTTTTGAAGTAAAACATCCATCTCAGATGGGGAGCTTATCCTTTCTTTCAAAGTTTTATAGGATCTAATGGGAATTGATGAATAAAGAAGTTTGGTCAATCCAGGAAATTGATGAATAAAGAAGTTGGGTTAATCCAGAAAATTGATAAATTCCCAATATGAATAAAATAAGCCGTTTAGAGAGAATCTCTGAACGGCTTATAATGTCCTTGGTCGGCAAAGGCGAGCATTTCCTTATCGCCACGACTGTCTCCGAACGCTTCGATTTCATATCGTGTACGGTCGAAATCGAGTGTTGAGGCTCCCTTTCCATTATTGATGGTACGGGTCAGGGCTTCGCAGATGCGATGAACTTTCTCCTCGCCATAGCAGTTGTTGGTCTTGAAATAGCCGGTTACTTTACCGTTGGCTATTTCTATCTGGGTGCCGAGAACTTCCACATCAGTTAGGTTTTGGAAGTCGAAGAAAGGCTTCACCCAGTTGTCGATACTGGCGCTTACGATCAATACCCGTTCTTTCTTGCGCTTGGCTTCTTGTATTTTTCCAATACCACTCAGGCGCAGCAGATAGAGATTCTTAGCAGCAAAATTGACGCAGTAATCATCAAAATCTTCGATGCTCATACCGCCGAAGAAGTGCTTGAAAATAATCTGCTTCGCTTTCCAGTTGGGGAAAAGATGCAGTTTCATCAGCACGAGGATGGGGCTGTAGAGCAGGAAACCCATGAGGAAGCGCGTCTTCCCCATGCTGAATTTGATAAACTCGATAAGTGTATCTTTCTTTGTGAGCGTTCCGTCAAAATCGAAACAATATATTTTTTCTTTTTTCATCATTTCATTTCTCATTTGTCATTTGTCATTTCATCTCAGTATTTCCTTTTTCCCGAAGAAATAAGCTAATTTTGTTTTTTCCATGACCTTGGCAATAGCGATGCTTCCTGCGATGGCAAGGATAATGGTAAAAGCGGCCAGGAGAATTTCACTCTTGTCGAAGGCGAACAGAGGATGATAGAATTTCGCCGCCATTGTGAAGATGGGATGGAAGAGATAAATCGGCAACGTGTTCTTACCTATATATAATAAGGTGGACTTTCCTATCATTTGCGACTTGTAATATTGGTTCAACCACATAAGCGCAGAAATGCAGCACCAGCAGGAGAAAGCAACAGCCATGTTCCCCCAGTCATAGAGGTCTTCCCGACAGAGGATGAAAGGCCAGAGAATGAACGCCAAAGGAGTAGGGCGGAAAACCTTGTTGAAGTCGATGCGACATTGGCGGATAACGACTCCGGCAAAATAATAAATGGCAGCCGTAATGTTCAGGGCTTGGGTCTTGCTCATCAGCAGCATCAGAATCGCCAAGAGAAAAAGGCGGGTTGTTAAAGACAGGGTTTCTTCCTCCGTCTTTCCCTTGTTTATATTGCTGCAAGAATCATTCCCCTTGTTATTGCAGCAAGGCTCATTCCCCTTACTATTCTTACAAGAATCATTCCCCTTACTATTGCAGCAAGGCTCATTCCCCTTACTATTCTTGTAAGAATCATTCTCTTTATTATTCCTGCAAGAACAACGCCCCCTGTATTTGCTGATCATATCACAAGCCCGGAAGCTCCCGTAATACAAGATTCCGCAGATAATCATGGTCTGGATAAACCAATACGGACCGATGGAAGTGACGAAGATTTTTTGGACGATTTGCGACAGGGAGAGTTCGGTAATGCCATCTCTTACTGGCAGGAAATAGGAGAGCACGGAAAATCCCGTCACCATGATGATGTATGGCAGGGCCAGACAAAGCAGATATTTGCCAAACTGCCTGCCCGTTTTCCCGATGTTCACCAGATAACCCGTGATGATGAGAAAGGTAGGCATCATGAACGAGAGAATGCCTGCCTTCAGATGAGGATAAGCATTCCCGAAACTCACGATATGGATGAGGATCATCAGTATAATGAGAATAGCTCGGATGAAATCTAAATCTGTATTCCGTTTCATGCCTTATGCGATATAGATGAGGAACAGGAAGGCGGCAAGCCAGGCTACTACGATAACCTGGGTGATGCGGTCGCGGAGCAGAATCTTGGTAGGGTCGCCACTCTGCTGGTCAACAACTGCTATCTGGATGTAGCGCAAGAGTCCCACCAGCACGAAAACCGTTGTGAGATAGAGTTTGTCGGTATGGAAATGTTCCAGAACCTCCGGACTTACTGTGTACATAATGTAGCAGACCAGAGTGACCGATGCGGTAATGGTAATCGCCTGATTGATGAAAGTAAGATTGTAGCGGCTCGTATTCTTGCGTGGAGCCTCGCCGGTCTTCTCCATTCTTATCACGTCATCGCGGCGCTTGGCAAAGCTCATGAAGAGGGTGATGAGGAAGGTCATCAGCACAATCCACTTGCTCAGTACCACGCCCGTTGCCACACCACCTGCCAGCAGACGGAGCACAAAACCGAAGGCTACGATGCAGACGTCTATGATGGCATACTGCTTGAACTTTGCGCAATAGCCTAAGTTCAGGCACCAGTAGAAAAGGATAATGCCCATCGTTTTCCAACCATCCAACAGACTGCTGAAACCGATGGAGAGTATCAGCATCAGAAACATCAGTCCATACGCCTGTTTTACCGATACGGCTCCGGAAGCTATCGGGCGATGGCATTTCACAGGATGACGTCGGTCTGCCTCCACATCGTAAATGTCGTTGAAACAGTAGATGCTGGAAGCTGCAAAACTATAGGCGAAGAAAGCGATGACTCCTGCCAGCAGGGCACCGGTATTGAAAAGTTCTCCGCCAAAGAAGAGCGGCATAAAGATAAAGCCGTTTTTAATCCATTGCTTCGGGCGAATGAGACGCATCAGGGCAGACAACCCCTTACTGTCCTTTTCTATATTATCTATTTCTTTTTCTTTCATAAAGTCCTATTTTGATTATTTTTTTCCTTTCGTTCCTCTTTTCCCTTTTCCAAAGTCCTTTTTCCTTTTCAAAAAAGTTCTCCTTTCTCCCTTCTAATTTCTCATTTCTCATTTTCCTTTCTCCTTCTCCATCAGGATTTTGCCTAATTCCTTAGAAATCCAGCCCACGATTTTAGCCAATATCCAGGAGGCAGGGAGTGTGATGGCGATGCAGGTGAAGAAGGTAGGCCAATAGCTCCAATGCCATTTCTCGATATAGTAGAGCACGAAGTGGATGTG
Source organism: Prevotella sp. AM42-24 (assembly GCF_003461825.1). Classification (NCBI taxonomy): domain Bacteria; kingdom Pseudomonadati; phylum Bacteroidota; class Bacteroidia; order Bacteroidales; family Prevotellaceae; genus Prevotella; species Prevotella sp. AM42-24. Next base: position 42,077 of record NZ_QTXV01000020.1, read on the forward strand.
GATGAGGTAGGCCTCCAGACTCAAAGCGCCCACAAACATGAATGCCTTGTTTACCCATTTCGGAGTGCGGCGGAAGATGCGGTTGAGCAGCAGAATGCTGGTTACTGTGAGTGGGATATAGAGCATTCTTTCCAGGAAGAGCGGGAATTGTCCATGCTTCACCTGCTCCAGAAAGATGCTGGAGAGAAGCGTCATCAGAAACATAATCCAGATCATCCAGATGCTTGCCCCGTCGAGCGTATCCTTGCGGCGCACCATCTCGCCCATGTTGATTCCGATGAAGAATATCGGTACACGGCTCCAGAAAATTTCCAGATGACCAACTGCCTGATGGATAGGAGTAACGTATTGCACCAGGATGCACCACATCACCATGACCACGGGCAGCCAGCGGTAGATAGGGTGGCGCCTGATGAGTTCCATATAGCCTGGAGCAAAGAGATAGAGCATCATTGTGGCAGGAATGTACCAGAAGTTCAACTCATCGTGCAGCCAGAAACCCCAGTTGATGGAAATCTCTCCGAAGAGATAAATCCAGTCCCACGTACTTCCGCCATGAAAACGGGGAATGTAGAAGAGGCAGGCGATGATGAGCCAGGCAGGATAAATGCGGAGATAACGGCGGATGAAGAAACGCTTAACGTCAGGATTCTTGACCCATGAAAACCACAGACCGATTCCGCTGAGGAAGAGAAACATATCTACTCCCACATTTCCCATTCGGCGAAGTCCATAGAAAGCATCTTCACGTGGCAAACCCACATGAAAGAGGATGATGAAGAGCATGGCTGCTCCCATCAGTTCACCACGAAATCGGCTGATATTCGCCAGTTCTATATCTTTTATCTTCATAGGCGTAAGCTAAGTGGAGAGTGAAGAACGAAGAGTGAAGAATCCTCTTGTCTTCTTGTTTATATTTCTTGATAATGATGAGGTAGAAAACGAAAAAAGCTTCTAAAACTTCGGATTTGGGATTTTCTTCATCAGTTGCGTGAACAACCAAGCCAGGCAGATGCTCGATACGATGTAGAGGAGCAGACCTGCATACATATCTCCCTGTCGGCTTATAGGGATGAAAATCTTTCGTGTGATAGGGTGGCAGACGAAAAGTGCCGCCGAAATGCCGCCCATCCATTCCAATATTCTGTTGACTCCTGACAACCAGTTGACTCCTGAAAGAAATTTGGCGGTCAGTACGCTGAGCAGACAGATGAAGAGGGGCACGAAGGTCCATCCCATCATGCTGCCGCTGAGACTGTAGATGATGGAGCAGCAGAAGATGATGCCGAAGAAATTCGTCACGTTGTGATGGAAAGTCATCAATATCTTCTCGCCATATCGGGCATAGAGTACGCCTAACCCGAATGGCAACATTCCTCCCATGAAATTATAGCGGTAGCGGTTCATCGCCTCGCTCTCTGGATTGTCCCATCCCAACGCTATCTGTATCACTATGCAGACTACCATCAGTCCTACGGTGAATCCCCAATGTTTGCGATAGATGAACAGACGATAGATAATATAGAGTTGGAGCATCAATCCGAAAAACCAGAATGGTCCTGGCCAGATGATGCGGTCTGGGTCGGGCAATATATTATTAAACATACCTAACATCGCCACGACATCAAGCGTAGCATACTTGTGCGGACCGTATGTGATGTAGTCGAGCATGGTGAAGGCCACGAATCCCACAATCATCATCTTGAAGAGTTTCAGATAATGATAGCGGATGAAGCGAAGCGGCTCTTTCCAGTTCCACATCGTCTTTCCGTTGATGTTGACAAATTGTGTCGAGGCATCAAGATGTGGCTTTGCTTCATATTTCAATACCAGTCCGTATGCGCTCAAGAAGAGGAATACTGGTACGCCATAATGTCCGAAGAATGAGATGAGATGGAACGGCAGATTGAGGTCTGGATTGACCAATACCTGGTTCAGCCAGTCCACGTTGCGTTGAAAATACTGATACTCGTTCTCCTTGACGATAGAACCTATCCAATGGCAGTAGTTGTGCAGGAAAATGCCGATAATGGCAAGTCCTCGCAGCACATTACATTCCGAACGACTTAAAGTGGGTGTATTCATATCTTATTTCTCCTATTCTTTATTGAATGATAGGGGCATATTCTTTTTTATGGGTGCAAAATTACGTATTTTGTTTTGAATATGCAATATTCCTATTTCTTTTTCTTTTTATGTCCCATGGCAGCTTCTGCATCCTTCAGCCTTTTCTGCTTCTCCATTTCCGCATCCCTCAACTTGTCATAGTCGGCGCTGTTTTTCAGGATGCGAGGGCGCATTTCGTCATACTCTGGGCTGAGGATGTTGTACTTCGGATTGTAGGTAGGAGTCTCGATGCCTGCTAAATATAATAATAGGTGAGGCAAGGCATCGGTCATGAAACGCTTGTCCTTCGCCTTGCGAATCTGGCGGTAGATGTCACGATGGCTGCTGATGTACTTCTGGGAACAGAAAATCCAGAAAGGAATCTCAAACTCGTAGTGAGCCAAAGGCCAGTCGATATTGGCAGAATGGTTGCGGCAGATGAAACCGCGGTTGCCCTCATAGCACTCCTCGCCATGGTCGGGCATGTAGATGACGATGGCGTTCTTCTTGGAATAGCGCTTCACAATCTGCGCCACGATAGAGTCGTTGTAAAGGGTGGCGTTGTCGTAATGGCTCAGCACCTTGCGCTGTTTGTCGGTCAGCTCTGGGCGCTTGTCCTCGTAACTGCCAGCCCAGAAATGGGTCTGACTGTGCTTGTAGCGGGTCTTGTAATCCACGTGCTGACCCATCAGGTGGAAGATGGTGAGATTATACTTACTGTTGGTTTCAGCTTCCTTCAGTCCGTTGTCATAGTCCTCCAATAGTCCGTCGTCCAGGGCGTGCAGCTCCGTGTTGCGGCTGTCAAACTGCAACTTGCTGAGTTTCGGATTGTTGAGGAAGAAACCGCCGCTGAAGTCATATACGGCTTCCTTGGCCTGCGGCAGAAATTCATTGGTGATGAAGGTGACGTGGTAACCTGCCTTGCGGAAGATTTCCGGGAAGAGAGGATAGTCGCACCACTCACCCTTTTCGCCGATGACATGAGTGGAGAATACGTTCTTGAAAACAAAGCTGGTGAGGTTCCAGCAGGTCACGACATCCGTAAACTTGGTTAGTTTCTTGGTCTTTTCCAATGCCACCTGATAAGGAGTCGTATCCATGAAATAACCATATTGCTGGGAATGCTGCTTGCCGAAGCTCTCGCCGATGATGAGCACAATCTGTGGCGAACGGTAGGTGCAGGTATCTACCTCCACCTTGTCGGCAGCATGAATCAGCTGGGTAATCTGGTTGGCTGCCAACTTGTTGGCGTAGATGCTGAAATTGAGTCGGTAGATAGGCATGTAGAGATTGGCGCAGTCCTTCTCCGTGAGGGTGTGTTCCACCTCGCCGATGGTCTTGCCCGTCATCAGCTTGTGGATGGCCATCTTGTTGTGCCAGGAAGTGCAGGCGCTCCAGATGAAGAGGGCGATGCAGCAGATGCCGGCTACCTGAGGCAGGAGTCGGGTGATGCGGTCAATATGAATGGTAAGCCAACCGTAGAGCGGTTTGCTGAAGGAGGCAAAGAGTACCGATACTTTCCAGATGAAATGGCGGAAACGGCGGAAGGCGGTGAGTATCTGCACGAGGATGAGCAGCAATACCCAGCCCACACTACTGAAGATAACCTCGGTAGAGAGGCAGGCTGCGATGAAGTTGCTTGCCTCGCTGCTGTTGGTTTCGCCCACCAGCATGAGCATGGAAGGGTTGAGCGTGGAGCCGAAATTGACGAAGCAATAGACATCAGCTATCGCCACGGCATACAAGATGAGATAGAGCACACCTCTGATGCAGAAGCGTACTTTCTTAGGAATTAAAGCCAAGACAGCACAAACGATGTAGAGGTCGAAAAACAGTTCCAGATACAGGTTGTCGTAGAGTTCACGCCATCTCGGGAGCGTTACTACGGCAGTCAGTACGCCCAAAATATACATGAACGTAAAGAAGTTTGCATTACGTCGTATCGGTTCAAATGCCAGGCACAAAGCCTTCTTGATGTATTTCTTCCAATTCATATTTTCCATATTATAATTTCTCATTTCTCATTCCCCTATAATATTTGCATGCCAAGTCCTCGATGGCTTCCGGCACCATTCCATGGATGCTTTTCCCTTGAAGAATCGCCTGGCGTATCTGGGTGCTGCTGATGTTGAGTAGGGGCGTCTCCACGATGGTTACTCCCTGCGGAACGGCTCCGATGCTTGCTCCCTGACGGGGATAGACCACGATAGGGTAGTGGGCGAGAATGTCGTCGTGATGAAACCACTTGTCGAAAGCGGCCCAGTTGTCTCCACCTATTAATAAGGTGAAGGCGATGTCGGGATAATCCTTGCTCAGCGCCTGGAGCGTATGCCAGGTGTAGGAAGGTTTCGGAAGATGGAATTCATAGTTACAAGCCTTCAGCTGGCTTTCCCCTTTGAGTGCCTTTTCCACCAGTTCGAAGCGCAAAGAGTCGTCAAGCAGGTCGGTTGCCGCCTGCTTGAACGGATTCTGTGGTGAAACCATAAACCACACCTCGTCCAATCCCGCCTTTTCGCAGAGGCTCTTGGCCAGAGCGATGTGACCGGTATGGATCGGGTTGAAACTTCCTCCGAATATTCCTACTTTCTTCATTCTTCGTTCTTTACTTAAAATTCTTCACTTGAATTCTTCACTCTTCGTTCTTCACTCTTCACTTAGGATTCTTCACTTAAAAAATCCTTGACGAGCTGATAAACCTCCTGCTGCGCCTTCTCCAAGTTGTCGTTTACTACTACATGGTCAAACTGTGGAGCAAATGTCAGCTCATAGCTTGCCTTGGCAAGTCGCTGCTCAATCACCTCTGGTGCATCCGTACCACGACCATTCAGACGTCGGCGCAATTCCTCTACCGAAGGAGGTTGCACGAAGATGCTCAAGGCACGCTCACCATAGAATTTCTTGATATTAACGCCACCCTTGACATCTACGTCGAAAATGACGGATTCGCCAGCATTCAGCTGGTTTTCCACCTGAGATTTCAGCGTGCCATAGAAGCGGTCCTGATAAACCTCCTCGTATTCCAGGAACTCCTCGTTGGCAATCTTAGCCTTGAATTCCTCAGGAGTGAGGAAGAAATATTCCACACCATTCTTTTCTGTACCACGAGGGGCGCGGGAGGTGCAACTGATGGAGAAGGCCAACTTCAATTCCGGGTGTTCCTTCATCAACCAGTTGACTATCGTGCTCTTTCCGCTGCCGGAAGGAGCGCTGAAAATTAATAATCCGTTCTTCATAATTATATCATTAATTTTATGATTCCAATTATAGTGCGTTCAGCACCTGCTCCTTGATCTGCTCCAATTCGTCCTTCATCTTCACCACGATGTTCTGCATTTCAGCCTGATTGCTCTTAGAACCGGTGGTGTTGATTTCGCGACCCATCTCCTGAGCGATGAAGCCGAGTTTCTTGCCTACGCCGTGACCTTCCTCGTTCATGGTCTCACGGAAATACTTCAGGTGGTTGGTAAGGCGCTGCTTCTCCTCGCTGATGTCGAGCTTCTCGATGTAGTAGATGAGCTCCTGCTCCAGGCGGTTCTTGTCGTAGTTGACTGAAGGAATCTGTTCCAGACCGCTCACGATGCTGGCACGGATTTTCTCCACGCGAGCTTTCTCGTATGGTTCGATGCTGGCAAGGAGCGCCTGAATATTATCCACTTTCTCCGTAAATTTCTTCTGGAGAGCAGCACCTTCCTGCTTGCGGAAGTCCACCAGATGACCGATGGCCTGCAAAATTGCACTTTTAGCAGCTTCCCACTCCTCTTCAGTCAATTCTTCCACTTCAGTTCTTGTTGTTACGTCAGGAAGACGAAGAAGTGTGCCATACCAGTCTGTAGGCTCAGGAATACCGGTCTGAGCCGAAATTTGCTTGATTTGGTGGTAATAATTTTCTACAAGTGAAGCGTTGATAGGAGTTGCATCAGCAGCTGCATTCTTCTCTATCCAGATAGCAAAGTCAACCTTGCCTCTTTCCAGCATTTTAGCGATAATCTGACGCATCTCCATCTCCTTTTCACGATAGAGAGGTGCTATACGTGTAGAGAGGTCAAGAGCCTTGCTGTTTAATGACTTTATCTCTACATTAATTTTCTTTTCGTTGTAGGCAACGGTTGCTTTTCCGAAGCCTGTCATTGACTGTATCATATAATCTTTCACGTTAAATTTCTGCAAAAGTACAAAAAAAAGCGAGAAAATGATTAAATTTGCACCTTATTTAAGAATATATTTTTAAATTATGTCTTGTATATTGAATATTGAGACGAGTACCGATGTGTGCTCAGTGGCAATTAGTGATAATGGACAGGTGATTTTCAACAAGGAAGATCACAGCGGTCCTAACCATGCAGTTAAGTTAGGTGTTTACGTAGATGAGGCTCTTAGTTTCATAGATGCCCATGGTATTCCTTTGGAGGCTGTGGCGGTAAGTTGCGGCCCAGGTTCTTATACCGGTCTTCGCATCGGAGTCAGTATGGCGAAGGGAATCTGCTATGGCCGTGATGTGAAGCTCATCTCCATCCCTACGCTCGAACTGATGGCTGTTCCTGTATTGATCGGTGAGCATCCGGCTGAGGAAGATGCGCTTATCGTTCCTATGCTTGATGCCCGCAGAATGGAAGTCTATGCCAAGGTGATGGACCGTGCCCTGAAGGAGGTGCGCCCTATCCAGGCTGATATCGTGGATGCAGATACCTACAAGGAGTATCTCGATCGTGGAACTGTCTATTTCTTCGGAAATGGAGCCGAGAAATGTATGGAGGTCATCAATCATCCGAACGCCCGACTCGTGAAGGGCATCGAACCATTAGCGAAGAACATGGCTCCGCTGGCAGAGAAGCGCTTCGTGGAAGGCAAGTTTGAGGATGTGGCTTACTTCGTTCCTTTCTATCTGAAGGACTTTGTGGCCAAGATGCCTAAGAAACTGCTCTAAGAGAAGAATCTGCTCTAACGGTGGGCTTCTCACATATAATATAAAAAAGAACATTCATCAATCATCATCAGAATGAGTATAGAAGGATTAGATTACAATACCCAACGCGAAAAGTTGGTCTTGCCGGAATATGGCAGGGAGATTCAGAGTATGGTCGATCATGCCGTCGCCATCAAAGACCGTGCTGAGCGCCAGCATTGTGCGGAGTCTATTATCGCCATCATGGACCACATGTTTCCTGATGGTGCAGATGCCGAGGACCATCATCGCAAACTCTGGGACCATCTCGCCATCATGAGCGGTTTCAAGCTCGATATCGACTATCCCTATGCCGTGAAGCAGGCTGAGGATATTGCCAAAAGACCCGATCCGATGGATTATCCGATGACGAGAATCCCTGTGCGCCACTATGGAGCCATGATGTTTGAAATCTTCGACAAACTGAAGAACATGGAGCCGGGAGCGGAGCGTGAAGAACTGGTGAAGCTGACTGCCAATCAGATGAGACGCGACCTGGCGCAATGGAGCCACGGTTCCTGCGATGAGGAGAAGGTGGCTGCCGACCTGGCTCGTTTCACAGACGGCAAGATTCAACTTGACCTGAAGAACTTCAAGTTTGAGAAATTCGTGTTGCCTACAGGTAATGTCCCTCAGAAAAACAATCATGCTTCTCAAAAGAACAACAACGGTTCTCAGAAAAATAATAATGGTTCTCAGAAAAATAACAAGAAAAGGAATAATAAGTAGCTTATGGAGTCATTCATCATAGAGGGCGGCCATCCGCTCAAGGGAACGATTGTTCCACAAGGTGCCAAGAATGAGGCCCTGGAGGTCATCTGTGCCACGATTTTAACTAAGGATCCTGTGCGCATCAAGAACGTGCCGGACATCCTCGACGTCAACAATCTCATCAAGTTGCTGAAAGAAATCGGAGTCAAGGTGACACAGAACAGCCGCAACGACTATACTTTCCAGAGCGATGAACTCAATCTCGACTATCTGGACAGCATAGAGTTTGTGAAGAAATGCTCCTCCCTTCGTGGCAGCGTGCTCATGATCGGTCCGCTCTTGGGCCGTTGCGGAAAGGCTACGATTGCCAAGCCGGGTGGCGACAAGATTGGTCGCCGTCGTCTCGACACGCACTTCTTGGGTTTCAAATATTTGGGAGCCAAGTTTATGCATGATGACGAGCGCAATGTCTATCAGATAGAGGCAGACCACTTGAAGGGCTGCTATATGCTGCTCGATGAGGCTTCCGTTACGGGTACCGCCAATATCATCATGGCTTCCGTGCTCGCCAAGGGTACTACCACCATCTATAATGCAGCCTGTGAACCATATATCCAGCAGCTCTGCCATCTGCTCAATGCGATGGGAGCACGCATCAGCGGTATCGCCAGCAATCTCCTCACCATCGTGGGCGTGGAGAGTCTGCATGGAGCCGAACATACCATTCTGCCGGATATGATCGAGGTGGGTTCCTTCATCGGAATGGCTGCCATGTGTGGCGCTGGTGTCCGCATCAAGGACGTATCGGTCAAGAATTTAGGAATCATTCCTGATGCCTTCCGCCGCTTAGGTGTGAAAATCAAGGTAGAGGGCGACGACCTCTTTATTCCTGAACAGAAGCATTATGTCATCGATTCCTTCATCGACGGCACCATCATGACTCTCTCGGATGCTCCTTGGCCAGGCTTGACTCCAGACCTTCTCTCCGTCCTGCTGGTAGTGGCTACCCAGGCTCGCGGTAGCGTCCTCTTCCATCAGAAGATGTTCGAGAGCCGTCTCTTCTTTGTGGATAAACTCATCGACATGGGTGCGCAGATCATCCTTTGCGACCCTCATCGTGCCGTGGTGGTAGGTCACGACCATAAGCTCACGCTCCGTGCAGGCAGAATGACGAGTCCGGATATCCGTGCCGGAATTGCCCTGCTGATAGCTGCCATGAGCGCCAACGGAACCAGCCGTATCGCCAATATCGCACAGATAGACCGTGGATATGAGGACATCGAAAACCGCCTCAACGCATTGGGTGCCAAGATTACTCGTGTGGAGGATTAATTTCTATGGGATATGATAAGACGTGACGACGTATATAAGATAGGTAAGCTCGGAAAGCCTCACGGCGTGAAGGGAGAAATCACCTTCGCTATTACAGATGATGTTTTCGACCGTGTGGATGCGGAGTATCTCGTGCTCGACATCAACGGCATCCTCGTTCCTTTCTATATGGAGGAATACCGCTTTAAGAATGATGAAAACGTACTGGTGAAGTTTGAGGATATTGATACGCAGGAACAGGCTCGCAACTATACAGGCTGCGAGGTGTATTTCCCGCGCCATCTTTCCGATAGCGATGGTGAACACATGAGCTGGGCTGAAATCATCGGTTTCCAACTGGTGGATGTTCCTACCGGCAAGGTGGTGGGCACCATCGATCATGTGGATGATTCCACTATCAATCTCCTCTTCGAGGTGACAACTCCGGAGGGAGAGGAGGTGCTGATTCCTGCCAGCAACGACCTCATCGAGGAAGTGAATGCAGAGAAGAAAGAAATCAGAATGGCGATTCCGGAAGGATTGCTGGAACTGTAATTTAAGTGAAGAGTAATGAAAAAACAACAGATATGTATTCTCGGTTCTACGGGAAGCATCGGCACACAGGCGCTGGATGTCATCGAACAGCATAGCGATCTTTATGAGGTCTATTGCCTCACCGCCAACCATCGTGTGAAGGAACTGGCTGCTCAGGCGCACAAGTTTCATCCTGCTGCCGTCGTCATCGCCGATGAGACACTTTATGAGGAGTTGCAGGATCTGCTCCGCGACGAACCTGACATTAAGGTCTATGCTGGTGCACAGGCTCTCTGCGACATCGTGGAGGCTGACCCTATCGACATGGTGCTTGCCTCTATGGTGGGCTTCTCTGGATTGGAACCAACCATCCATGCCATCAAGGCCCGCAAGAAAATCTGTCTGGCCAATAAGGAAACCCTCGTTGTGGCAGGTGAACTCATCTGCCAGTTGGCTCAGCAGTATCATGCGCCTATTCTCCCGGTAGATAGCGAACATAGTGCCATCTTCCAGAGTTTGGTGGGCGAGGATCAGAACGAGATCGACAAGATACTCCTTACCTGTTCGGGCGGACCTTTCCGCAATTTCACCCACGAGCAGTTGGAGAAGGTGACGGCAGCCGATGCCCTCAAGCATCCTACCTGGGATATGGGCGCCAAGATAACCATCGACTCCGCTTCTCTCATGAACAAGGGATTTGAGGTGACTGAAGCGAAGTGGCTTTTCGGCGTACCTGCTGACAAGATACAGGTGCTCATCCATCCGCAGAGCGTGGTGCATAGTGCCGTACAGTTTATGGATGGAGCCGTCAAGGCCCAGTTGGGCGTGCCGGATATGCGCCTGCCTATCCAGTATGCCTTCTCCTTCCCTCAGCGCCTGCCTTTGAAGGGCGAGCGTCTCGACCTTTTCAAGACACAGGATTTGCAGTTCTTCGAACCAGACTACAAGAAGTTCAAGTGTCTGCAACTCTGCTTTGACGCCATTCGCAAGGGCGGTAATATGTCCTGCATCGTCAATGCTGCCAATGAAATCGTTAATGCCGGCTTCCGTCGTGGCGAATGTGGATTCCTGCAGATGGCAGACATCATCGAAGAGGTGATGGAGAAAGCTACCTTCGACAGTCAGCCCGACCTCGACGTCTATCTGCAGACCGATGCCGAGGCTCGCCGCATTGCCACCGAACTGATGCATCATATATAATAAGGTATAATCAATAATCAGAATAATCAATAATTAATGGAAGTATTTTTGATCAAAGCGTTGCAGCTGATGCTCTCGCTTTCCATCTTGGTGCTGCTCCATGAGGGCGGACACTTCTTCTTCTCCAAACTCTTCGGTGTAAGAGTTGAGAAGTTCTATCTTTTCTTCGATCCATGGTTCCACCTCTTTGAGTTCAAGCCAAAGAATTCAGATACTACTTACGGAATGGGCTGGTTGCCATTGGGAGGCTATTGTAAGATTTCGGGTATGATCGACGAGAGTTTCGATACCGAACAGATGAAGCAGCCAGAACAGCCTTATGAGTTCCGTAGCAAACCGGCTTGGCAGCGTCTCCTCATCATGATAGGTGGTGTGCTGGTCAATTTCGTCTTGGCTCTCTTCATCTATTCCATGGTGATGTTCCATTGGGGCGATACCTATGTGGCTACCAAAGACATGAAACAGGGTATGAAGTTCAATACCGAAGCCAAGAAATTAGGTTTCCAGGACCATGATATTCTCTTATCTACAGACTTGGGCGAGTTTAAGACCTATGATGGCGACCTGTTCCGTGAGCTCTCCAAGGCGCAGCGTGTAGATGTATTGCGCAACGGTAAGAAGGTGAGCATCCAGACTCCGGGCGATCTGAACATGCTCGACATGATCAAGGAGACCCCTCGCTTTGTAGAGGTCTTCGTTCCGTTGCAGATTGATAGCGTGATGCAGAATTCTCCTGCAGCCAAGGTCGGTCTGAAGAAGGGCGACCGCATCCTGAGCGTCAACGGCAAGAAGGTGGATTCCTATAATGAGTTGACCGAGGAGTTGGGCAGAGTGGATGATGTGCTTTCCGTAGCGCAGACTCCTAAAGACAGTTTGAAGGCTCTTACTGGCACCCTGACTGTATTGCGTGCAGGCGTTGGTAATAAGAATTCTGTAGCAGATACCCTCAACTTGGCAGTACAGTTTGAGTCCACAGACGAGGGCGTGAAGTTAGGTTTCTACAATCATCCTGTGATGATGGACTATCAGCCAACCCATATCAGTTATGGATTCTTCGAGAGTTTCCCAGCTGGCATCAAGTATGGTTGGAATGTCTTGGCTGGTTATGTAGGCGATATGAAGTATGTCTTCTCCAAGGAGGGTGCCAAGAGCTTAGGCGGTTTCGGTGCATTGGGCAGTCTGTTCCCATCCATGTGGGACTGGCATGCGTTCTGGATGATGACAGCCTTCCTGAGCATCATCTTGGCGTTTATGAATATCCTGCCTATTCCTGCATTGGATGGCGGTCATGTCTTCTTCCTGTTGTATGAGATCATTACCGGTCGCAAGCCAGGCGATAAGTTCATGGAGCGTGCCGAGTTTGTCGGTTTCGGTATCTTGATTCTGCTGCTGGTAGTGGCGAATCTGAATGATGTCTTGCGACTGTTTGGAATCCTGTAACAGTGGATTGTTAAGTATTCTGTAAGGTGATTTCTGGATTAGAAAAATAAGAATTAAGAGCACATTAGCTCTATTTATAAAGCGAAAAAGGTGGATTTGTAGAGTGCAAATCCACCTTTTTTGCTTTATAAAATGGAACAAATAGTTCCAGCTTGTCTTTAACTGAAAGTAGTATACACCTTTCTTGTTATAC